>CAMYNR010000170.1 GCA_947259715.1 uncultured Desulfuromonadales bacterium | reverse complement strand
AGGGGCTGGCCTTATTGCCAGAAACAGATTGGAAAACGACTCAGGGGAGGAAATGATGTCCGAGAGCACTGCTGCAGCAACGAAATCACCCTTGCTGGACGAGGGAATTCAGGTTCTCTACAGTCTGAGCAAGGAGGATCTGGTCAAGATCATTATCGACGATGCCAAAAACTGGCTGGCCCACGACGGCCTCTGGTTCCAGGCGGTAGAGAAGGCCCACGGCATGGATGCCGCCATCGAGGCGGACATCGCGGCCTGGAAAACGTTCACCGTGATCGAGGCACGGCGTATCATGGCCCGCCTCGGGCTCGAGCCCGGCGGCGGCATCCCGGCCCTGGTCGAGTGTTTCAAGCATCGCCTCTATGCCCGTCTCAACCTTCAGGAGTGCATCGAAATCACCGAGGAGCGGGTGGTGTTCCGCATGGTCGACTGCCGGGTTCAGTCGGCTCGCAAGCGCAAGGGACTCGCCGATTTCCCCTGCAAACCGGTCGGGATGGTCGAATACTCCGAATTCGCCCGCACTATCGACCCGCGCATTCGGACCAACTGCATCGCCTGCCCACCCGATGCTCACCCCGAGGAGTTCTGGTGCGCCTGGGAGTTCACCCTGGCCGAGGAATGAGCGGATATAGCGGCAGCAACAGACCCCGGCTTTGCCGTGGCCTGACAACGAAGCAGGCGCCCCCGATTGGGGGCGCCTGTTTCGTTGTCAGGGTACCCACAATTTTTCCGGGCCTGCAGCAAAGCGCTTTTGCCTGATCTTTGTTCGTAGACAGATTATCAAACTGTATGCAGCGGTATCCCCTCCCTCCTGCCCCGCCTCGCCCCTAAGGTCCCAGTGTAAGGTCCTGAAAAATATCGAATTAATCCCCTGATTCCCTTTCAGATGAGTCGCTAACAATGATTTGATTGTAGACAAGTGGCTGAGGCTGTCCGGGGGGTGGCTGGTCGTGTTGTGTTCTTCAACTATTTGTTTTTAATGGAAAATATTGTTGTTTGAAATTATAGAACATTGTTTGGCATTGCCTTTGCTCTTGTATGTATAACGACTGGGTTAATGCACATCCCCCCCCAGGAAGCATCGCCAATTGAGGTGCTGGAGTTCGATTCGAAAGGGAGATCTGCGATGGAAGCAACAAGAGAAATTTACTGGAACGTCGGACATGGCGTCATGTGGCCGATGTACCTGCTCACCGCCATTTCTGTGGTTATCTGCGCCTTCGGTTTCTACCGGAGATTCAGTCTCTACCGGCAAGGGCAAGCCCTGAACCGGACCGACCGGCCGGGCGAGAGGGTCCGTCTCTGCCTGAAAGAGATGCTGCTCCAGGCCAGGGTGCTTCGGGTCAGGGGGGCCGGCACGGCCCATGGCCTCTTCTTCTGGGGATTTCTCCTGCTGCTCGCAGGTACCGGGTTGATCTTCATTCAGGCTGACCTGACCGATCCGATCTTCGGATATCGTTTTCTCACCGGAGGTTTCTACAAGCTCTTTTCCCTCACCCTCGACATCGCCGGACTGGCGGCCCTGCTGATGATGGTCGGGCTCTTTGTGCGCCGCTACCTGGTACGCCCCAAAGGGCTGGTGACCCACCGGGACGACGCCATCATGCACGGCCTGCTCTTTGCCATCCTGGTCACCGGCTTTTTGGTCGAAGGGGCCCGCATGGCCGCTACCGAGATGCAAAATAACCAAGCCCTTGCCTACTATTCTCCGATCGGTCTTTTTGCCGCCCAGCTCTTTTCACCTCTGGGGGAAAGCGCCCTCAGATCGTGGCACCAGGGGCTTTGGTGGGGGCACCTGTTTATCGTCCTCGGTTTTATCGCCAGTATCCCCTTCACCCGCTTCCGCCACATTTTCACCACCCCGGCCAACTACCTTTTCGCAGACCTCGGAGCGAAGGGGAACCTACCCACCCTCGATCTCGAAGACGAGGAGGCCGAGAGTTTTGGCGCAGCCACAATCGGCGACCTGACCTGGAAAGACATTTACGACAGCGACGCCTGCACCAAATGCAA
>CAMYNR010000169.1 GCA_947259715.1 uncultured Desulfuromonadales bacterium | reverse complement strand
ATTAATAATCTCGGCTATTGCCTGGCCATGGAACAGGCCCTTGATATAGGAGTGCCGGAGAGGGGTGAATACATCAGGGTCATGGTCAGCGAACTGCAGCGAATCCAGTCGCATCTGCTCTGGTGGGGCGTAACGGGAATGGACCTTGGAGCAATTACCACCTTTCTATACGGCTGGAAGGAAAGGGAAATAATCACCGACATCTTCGAGGAACTGTGCGGGGCCAGACTGACCATGAATTTTTTTCGGCCGGGAGGCTCTTTTGCCGACGTTCCTGATACCTTTATCCAACGCATCCAAAAGGCAATCGAAATAATGCACGTCGCCCTTGATGAGTACAATACCCTGCTGACCAATAATATCATTTTCCAGGAAAGGACCAGGGATATCGGCATTCTCAGCAAAGAAAAAGCCCTTTCTTACGGGTGCACCGGTCCAGTGCTGCGGGCCTCGGGCGTCAGTTATGACGTGCGCCGCAATGATCCCTATTCGATCTATGACCGTTTCGATTTTGATATTCCCATCGGCACGGTTGGCTGCAGCTTCGACCGCTACTGGATAAGAATGGAAGAGATGGCCCAATCTGTAAACATCCTGGAGCAGGCTGTGAAGGATTTCCCGGGGGGGCCTTATCGCAGCAAGGCGCAGTCTGCTTACAGTCTGCCACAGTGTAGCTACTACAGCCAGGTTGAAACCGCTCGCGGACTGCTTGGCATCTATATCATCGCCGAAGGCGGAGCAAAGCCATATCGGGTCAAATTCCGCTCCCCGAGCTTTTCAAACTTGAGCGTTCTGCGCGAAATAGCTGTGGGACACAAGATTGCCGACATGGTGACCATTCTGGCGACCCTGGATTTTGTGGTGCCGGAAATCGATAGGTAGTAACCGTTCAGCACCACCACATCTTCGTCCGTTTAGGCCTTCTCACATAGAGGGGCTATAGCTCAAAGGCCCGAATGAACTTGGTAAGCGAAGCAACGCGCAGACTCCGATCTGCAGCACTGCTGAACGGTTACATTCCGTGTGAATTTGGAAACGACTAAATGTAAGCGCTACCTCCACCCTGTAATCGCTTACGATCGGTAGACCTGAGGAATTAAAGCAACCATGAACCAGCTTCCAACCAATACGATTTACCCAGTCCATAATGTTGTGGGGGATCTGGTGCGGCACCATTTTCCCGTCGCCGCCGGATATGCCAACGGCTTTCTTACCATTGTCAGCCTGCTGCTGTTTGTGGCGTTGCTGCCCGTCCTCCTCATCTGGCTGGAGCGAAAAGTATGCGCCCATTTTCAGGCCCGGCTCGGGCCCATGCGCGTCGGATACCATGGTCTGCTGCAATCCACTGCTGACGGGCTCAAACTGCTTTTTAAAGAGGTTCTCATGCCCAAGGGCGCCGATCGCTTCGTCTTTTTCCTGGCCCCAATACTTCCAGCCAGCGCCTCGTTTCTGGTTATGACCATTCTGCCGTTTGATCACCACCTGCAGGTTGCCGATCCCGCTGGCGGCGTCATCTATATTCTTGGCATCTCAGGACTCAGTGTTCTCGGGATTCTGTTGGCCGGCTGGGCCTCTAATAATAAATATTCCCTGCTTGGGGCCATGCGCTCCGGAGCCCAGATGATCTCCTTTGAAATTTCATTGGCCCTGATCATGCTCCTGATTGTCATGGTCACCGGCACCGCCTCTCTCAGAGAAATTGTCCTTTCCCAGCAGGGTACTGTATTGGACTGGTGGATTTTCAAACTACCCGTTTTAGGGCTTGTTGCCTTTATGATGTACATGATTTCATCAACTGCGGAGATTAACCGGGGGCCGTTTGATATCTCCGAGGCTGAATCCGAACTCACCGGCGGTTTTGCCACCGAATATTCCGGTATCAGCTTTGCCATGTTCTTCTTTGCCGAATTTGTCAATATGTTCGTTTCCGCCGGCATAGCCACCACCTTTTTTCTCGGTGGTTTTCTGGCGCCGCAGATCGGCATCGGTGCGATTGATGCAGCCTTTAATTTCATCCCTGGTTTTATCTGG
>CAMYNR010000168.1 GCA_947259715.1 uncultured Desulfuromonadales bacterium | reverse complement strand
GAAGATTCAAGCCGCGGAAGAACTCGAGGACCTCTCCCCCCAGCCGACCGACCTGTTGTTGATGGGAGCGGCTTTTGACGGCTACGGCTATTCGCTCTTCTGCTGGGCAAAACTGAACCGTCTCAAGGTGGCGGCCATCCAGGAGGTCGCTCAGCTGTCCCTGAATAACCTGAGCATCAACAACTATGATCTCCCCTTTGATCGTCTTTTCGTTGCCAATACTGAAGAGCGGGAACAGTTTCTGGGCTTGGGGTATCCCGCCGAGATGCTCAGGGTCTCTGGGCTGCTGGCGAACGATCGGTTGCTGCAAACAGCGTCTCTCAGTCCCGAACAACGTCAACACCTGAAAAAACAGCTCGGCCTGCCCGAGTCGGTAGGAGCGATTGTCTATACCACCTCTCCCTTGCGCTCCAGATGGGCCACCCATGTCAAAAGCACGCCGGCATTTCGGCAAAACGTCCTGCTGAGGCTGCAGCAGGTCGCGGTGCAAAAGAACCTCTCGGTCATCATCAAGCTCCACCCCAATGAGGATCTGGCGACAGAAAAACAAAGGATTCACAGCTTCTTCCCAGAGGCTTTTGTCTTTGGGGGAGAGACTGACATTCAGGAGATTCTCGCCATCGCGGAGCTGGTCGTTAACCGCGGCAATTCCCAAACCGCTTTAGATGCACTGGCCTGCGGCTGTTCTCTGGTTCTCCTGGAACCTAGCAGCTCATGCCTTAGCGGCATGGAGGGAACCGAGACCGTTGCTAACCTGGATGATCTTGAAACCGCTATTGGCAGGGGGCTTGAAAGGTCAGGAAAAACGGTCACCAAAACGCTGGCCCGCTTTTTTATCCCCGATGGAGGCGTTGGAGCCTTTCTGGCGAAGCAACTTGTCGAAATGGAACAGGGGCAGGAGAGTTCAACCGACTGGGATTGGACTGTTAAGTCGGGCCTTTTTATCGGTCATCATAAAATCGTCATGGCGCTCCTGGAACAGATCCCTGAGAAATCGCCTCTTCTTCAGGCCCTAACCGAAGCTGCCTGGAGATTGCGCCAGACTGGTTTTAACCCCACTTAAAGCTGGCCTATTTTTTCCGCCAGGCAGAAGATTATTCCGCCACCCAGTATCACGCCCGCCAAGCCCTCGAAAACCACCCTCCCTGCCATCGCCTCTGGCACGAGATTCCGATGCGAATACTGCAAGCGGATTGTTTTCTGCAGCTGGGAGACCCCGACTCGAGCTTTGCCGCCCTGAATATTCTGGATCAGGAGCTATTGAACTCAAGACCTGACCTGCTCATCGCCCAAGCAAAGATCTGCCATGCACTAGGCAAAGCAGGGCAATGTCGAAGTGCTATGGAAGCGGCCAGGCAGAAGCTTGAAGCAGAACCGGCGACTCCGGAAGAGGACAGTGAGCACTATCATCAGTTAGGGCTGCTCTTTGCATCCCTGGAGGATTTTTCAGCCGCAAAGGACAGCTTTTTACAAGCGCTAGCTCGCAATCCAGATAAACTCTGGTCCCAATATGAAGCGGCGACCAAATGCCTGGTTCTGGGGCAAATAGAGGAAGGCAGGTTGCTCCTCTCCCAGGCTCTGGATAACCCGAAGACGGGCCAGCTTGAAACCCGGTTGATTGCCAAGGACCTGGCTGACAGGTATTTCTTTAAACTTGAAGAGACAGAAGAGTACCAGGGAGTCTTGAAGCAGCACGCCACAAAACTGGAACAGGACAAAAGGTCAGCTTATCGCCAGAACTGCAATATCAAGCAGTTGCAGAAAATGATCTGCCGGGCAGTCACCAGCAAACTTGAGCAGTTCGCCAGGGAAACCTCTCTCAGGGTGGGAGTTTTTGCGGCAGGTGAGCACACCCGCATGTTACTGGAGGAAACCTCCCTGAAAAGGGTTGGCCCAATCGCCCTTTTCGACAATAATTCAGAAAAATGGAATCAAGCGTTCTGCGGCCTGAAAATCTCCTCTCCGGACCTGATCAATCAATTCAACCTCGATTTGTTGATCATTTCGTCTTATGCGGCGGAAGATGACATTTTCCGCCAGATCGGGCCAACTGTTCATCCCAGAACCAAAATTCTACGGGTCTATAAAGAGTTCGAGGCGATAGACGATTCGGCTGCGGTCGATTATGCAAAATTCTTCAAATCCAGTTATTCAGAGTCCCTAGAGCAGTTACAGAATTTTTATCGTCAAGCGCAGCTGATAAATTATCCCTGCCCGCTTTGCGAAGCAGATGATTTTGAGCCTCTTACCGAGCATGACCGGCACGATTTGGGATTAAAGACAGTCCTCTGCCTGCACTGCGGAATGCTCCTGCAATCCCCAAGACCTAAGGCAAAATGGTACCAGACCTTTTATGCAGATTTTTTCTGGAAGGCCTATGTCGGGCATAAATATCTCGATTTCGAGGATATGTTCACCTGCGACTGCCAGGAGGAAAAAGCGCGCTTCATTCTCGAATGCAGTCTCAGCAACCTTCCGCCGACTGGATCATATTTGGATATCGGCTGCGGCCTCGGAGCGATGCTCAAGGTCTTTCGCCAACGCTACCCGCAATGGAATTATTTAGGGTTGGAACCAGGCCCATCAAGTGCTGGCTTTGCACGAAATCACCTGGACCTGGAGGTTCAAGAAGGTTATCTCACCGAAGAGACCCTGAACAGCCTGCCTGACAATTGGAATCTGATCAGTGCCATCCATGTTCTGGAGCATCTGGAAAATCCTCTTCAGGTGCTTCGCCATTTGCGCGATCTGCTCGCCGATGATGGGGTGATGTATCTTGAAGTTCCAGACTTTTTCTCTGCCCATTGGCACGGCAAATGGAGGTTATAGAGACCTTCCCCGGGACACCGGAAAAGCGCTTCTGGTCCTGGGCGACCGGCTTTCTGGTGCGAAAGAATCCCTCTCCCTCAGCATTTAAGCCAGTATCTCCCGCCTCCGCTGAATTACTGGCCCAAAAACGCCAGTGGATGGCAAACAAAATCAGTTAGCAATATCCTGGAGACAGTATCTAAAAAGCTCCCGGCAAAAACGTCCGCGCTAAGCGCAGCTCTATTCAGGTTTCATCTTTGGCGAATTGCGGAGGACGGGTGATTTGCACTGCGACTGAGTTGTGGGATGAGGCGAAACCGATAAATCGATACTCAAGGTTGGTCTGCTGGACAAATTCCTGAAAGGCTTTGTGCTCGTGATGCTGCCAGCCGGGATAGTTAAAATATTCATCGAAGACAATGACACTGCCAGCGATTAATCTTGAGGCGACGCTTTCAAGGACGGTTTTGGCAGAACTGTACAGATCGCAATCCACATGCAAAAACTTAATTGGTTCTGGATGAGTCGCTAAAAAAGAGGGCAAACTCTCCTCGAACCAGCCGACAACCGGTTTAACATTAGCGGGCAGATCCTGGGGGACTTGACCGCCTTGTGAATAACGGCCCTTTTTCTGAAAGTGTGTCCAGTCTTCGGGCAGGCCTTCAAAGGAATCGAAGCCATAAATCCATTCTTCGGTTTGTTTCGCGATAACCTTGATGGTTTTCCCTTCGGAAACGCCAAACTCCAGAATAAGCCCCTGCTCGCCAGCTCTCTCAAAAGCAAACTCCAGGAGACGGTCCTGATGAACGAGATTATCGGCATCGGGCATATGTTCGGTAAAAAACTTGGCCGACTCGAAAGCCGCCAGCATATAGGCAAAACGTTCAACGTCATAAACCCGCCGTTTTTGTGGATAATCATAGAGCTGTCCCTCCACCGCCTGGGACATCATTTCAAGCAATTCATGAGACTCCATCCTGGTCCTCCCTGTGCATTTTCAGCTGCTGAAGACAAATTAAACCATTCTGCATCTTCACTATTTCTGACCTTCCACCATCAGCTTATCTGACTGGCGACCACTCACTCTTAACCCGAAACCGGGCAATGTTTTTTCGGCATAGTCCAAGCGTAGCTCTTTCTGCTCTTCGGAGACCTTGGGTTGCAGCATGGATGCAAGGGTCCCGGGACGGTCCTGGTACTTGAATAAACTTCCGGATTGAAAACCGCCTTGGCCAATAAGTTTGAGAGTGGCATCAAAATCGTCCTGGGTTTCCCCGGGGAAGCCGGCAATGGCATGAAAGCGACGATTAATATTGTGGCGCTCCAGCACTTTAAGGAGTGCAGTAACCCCAGCAGAGGTGTAGCCTCGCTGCATCCGCTCCAGAATCTGATCGCTGCCGCTTTGAAAGGCGACAACGATATTTTGGATATTGAGGTCGGGCAACAGCGGTTCTATCTCGCAAAGATGGCGAATCAGATATTTGGCATTGACTTCCTGCATATTCAGGGTAAAGGCATTCGGTAAGCGAGCGATGCCCTGCAACAGATCGACGATTGTCAAGCCCAAATCGATCCCGTAAGCGCCGACATCATCCCCGAGCAATTCGATGGTTTGAAAACCTTGGGCCAAGCCCTGCTTAATTTCACTGAGGCAGGCTTCTAAGGGTTTGCTTTTGAGGTCTTTGACAATTCGTTTATCACCGCAGTAAGAACAGTTATCGATACAACCAGCCCCTACCTGGACAAAAAAATGCTCGGGACCATCGAGGGGGGCATGGCTGGCGGACATCTGTTCTAAAGCAATATGTTTCTTGAAAAACTGATCCAACTTATGAAAATCACGATTCCGGATCATGTGATCTTCGGGGATCTCTCCAATCCTCTCCCCTTTATCAAGCAGGGCATCCGCCAATCCTTCCAAAATGAAAATATCAGCGGCCAAGCCGAGATAACGGCTCAAGGCCTCCCGGGCACAGGTTTCAGTGTAATCGTTGAAGGCACAGCCGAAAAAAAGAATCCTCTCAGCACGCTTCGGGTCTGCGACAACCTCATGC
>CAMYNR010000167.1:37281-75855 GCA_947259715.1 uncultured Desulfuromonadales bacterium | reverse complement strand
CCGGTTCCGCTGGCAACCGATGTCAGCCGGGAGGTGATGGAGCGGGTGCAGGAGCACAGCGTCGAGCTGCCGGGGGTCTTGACTGAGGTCCTGCCGGTGCGTGACTATCTGGAGCAGGGTTCGGCGGCCCACCTGATCGGCTATCTGGGGGAAATTACCGAAAAAGAGTTGCAGTCAGAGCATTTCATCGACAACCAGCCGGGCGATTACGTGGGCAAGACCGCTCTCGAGCGGGAGTACGAAGAGTATCTGAAGGGAGCCAAAGGGCAGCGGCTGGTTGAGGTGGATGTCAAGGGCAAGCTGTTGCGCCAACTGCAGATGCAATCCGCCCGGCCGGGGAATAAGGTCTATTTAACCCTGTCGCGAGAGCTTCAGGCGATCGCCGATCAGGCCTTCGGCGATCAGTCCGGAGCTGCGCTCGCCATCGATGTGCGGACGGGTGAAGTGTTGGCCATGGTCAGCCGGCCAACCTTTAATCCGGCCCTCTTTGCCCGGGGCATTGCCAGTGATGAATGGCAGGGGCTGCTTGAAGACAAGCGCCATCCCCTGCAGAATAAGGTGATCGCCGGCCAATACGCCCCGGCTTCAACCTTCAAGATGGTGGTGGCTCTGGCCGCCCTGCGTGAAGGGCTGGCGACTCCCCAGAGAACTGTCTATTGCAACGGCAGCTATGCCCTGGGCGGGGCGCGTTTCCGCTGCTGGAAAAAGTGGGGCCATGGCAAGATGGATCTGAAAAAAGCCCTGCGCGAGAGCTGCGATGTCTGGTTTTATCAGGTCGGCCTGGAGCTGGGGATCGACAAGCTATCGATCGCGGCCAAAGAGTTCGGTCTCGGTGCCAAGGTCGGCTACCCGTTGCCCGGAGAAAAGAGTGGCGTAATCCCGACCCAGGAATGGAAACGGGCCCGCTATAACAAGCCCTGGTATGCCGGGGAGACGGTGATTGCCTCAATCGGTCAGGGGTTCGTCCTGGCGACGCCGATGCAATTGGCGGTGATGACCGCCGCGCTGGCCAACGGCGGCAAGGTCTTGCAGCCGCAACTGATCCGCAAAATCGAAGATTGGCAGGGGGAGACTCTGTTCGCACCGCAGGTCGAGGTGATTCGCCAGGCAGAGTACTCTCCAGCAGCCTGGAAAGCGATTAAAGATGGCATGGTTGCCGTGGTCAACGAGCAGCGCGGCACCGGCCAGATCGCCCAGCTGGAGGATCATCTGGTGGCGGGCAAGACCGGAACCTCCCAGGTGGTGCGGCGGAAGTCGGATGAAGAGGAAGAGCTGGATAGCGATGGCGAGGTGCCTTACCGGTTCCGGCCGCACGCGCTCTTTGTCGCTTATGCACCGGCCGATGATCCGGAAATTGCGGTGGCGGTGGTGGTTGAGCATGGCCAACATGGCGGCAGTGCTGCCGGACCGGTCGCCAAGACACTGCTTGAGGGCTACCTGAAGTTGGCGGGCAGAGAGGTTGACTGATGTTTGATCGCCGTCTGATTATCCACTTTGATCTGGTTCTGCTGCTAACGGTCTGTGCTGTTGCCGGGATCGGTATCGCCAATCTGTTCAGCGCCACCGCCAACTGGCACATGGGGGGGACCCCGCTCTACGTGAAGCAGCTGCTCTGGCTGAGTGGCGGGCTGTTTTTGGCTCTGCTGGTTTGTTGTTTCGATTATCGCCATCTCGAACATTTTGCCATTCACGGCTACATCATCAGCATTGGGCTGCTGGTGTTTGTCCTGCTGCTGGGCAAGACCTCCATGGGCGCAACCCGCTGGATCAACCTCGGCTTTTTTAATCTGCAGCCGAGTGAAGTAATAAAGATTATTATCATTCTGATGTTGGCGAGATGCTTTGGTCGAACCGCCCATCCCCTCGGTTTCAGCCTCGCTGAGCTCTGGCAACCGGCCCTGCTGGTGCTGGTTCCGGTGGCGCTGATCCTCAAACAGCCTGACCTGGGCACCGCCTTGATGGTCATCTTTATTGCCGGCTCGATGCTGCTGTTTGCCGGCCTGCAGCGTAAAACCCTGTTTGGCTTGAGCCTGATGGGCATGCTGGCTGCAGTCGGCGGCTGGTTTGGCCTGCATGAGTACCAGAAACAGCGGATTCTGACCTTTCTAAATCCAGAAGCAGACCCCCTTGGCAGCGGCTACCATATTATCCAGTCGAAGATTGCTGTCGGCAGCGGTGGTTTTACCGGCAAGGGCTTTCTGCAGGGCACCCAGTCGCAACTCTCTTTCCTGCCGGAACGGCATACCGATTTCGCATTTTCGGTGTTTGCCGAAGAGTGGGGGTTCAGCGGCAGCGCGGTTTTGCTGTTCTGCTACATGTTTCTGATTATCTGGGGGATCTACATCGCCCGGCGCGCCTCGGATCGGTTCGGCATGTTCCTCGCCATTGGGGTCACAGCGATGATTTTCTGGCATATCGTCGTTAACTTGGGGATGGTGATCGGCCTGCTGCCGGTGGTCGGGGTGCCGTTGCCGCTATTCTCTTACGGCGGCACCAGTATGGTCACCACGATGATCGGGGTCGGGTTATTGATGAGCGTCAGTATGCGGCGGTTTATGTTTTAACGAGCACTCTTTCCGGTCAATTCAGCAAGGGTTGCTCGGTCCTGCCGACATTGCCGTGGACTGTTCCGGCAGGCGGAAATCCCTTCAGCTTTTTCTCTTCGGCGCAGCCGGTAGGTTTTTCAGATACGCCATGCGCTCACCAATCGTTTTTTCATAGCCACGCTCGGTCGGTTGGTAGAAGGTCGTTCCAGCTAATTTGTCAGGCAGGTGGGTTTGGGCTGCAACGCCACCTTCATATTCGTGGGCGTACTTATATCCTTTGCCGTAACCCTGTTCCTTCATCAGCTTGGTCGGCGCGTTGCGGATATGTTTTGGCACCGGCAAGGCCCCCGATTTGCGCACCTCGGCCTGGGCCTGATTGATACCGGCGTAGCTGGCATTGCTCTTCGGCGCCGTGGCCAGGTAGGTGACCCCCTGGGCCAGGTTGATGCGCGCTTCCGGCAGGCCGACAAAGTGTACCGCCTGCTGCACCGCCAGGGCAATCTGCAGGGCGCGCGGATCGGCATTGCCGACATCCTCTGAGGCAAAGATGACCATGCGGCGAACAATAAACAGCGGGTCCTCACCCGCTTCGAGCATCCTGGCGAGCCAATACAGGGCGGCATCGGCGTCACTGCCACGCATACTTTTGATAAAGGCGGAAATTACATTGTAATGTTCTTCCGCGCCCTTATCGTAAAGGAGCGCCTTTTTCTGCAGTGCTTCCTGAGCAATCGACAGATCTATGCGGCCATCGTTGGCCGCCGCTGCGGCCACTTCCAGGGCGCCCAGGGCGATGCGGGCGTCGCCATCGGCCTGTTCGGCGAGAAAATCTGCTGCGTCCTCATTCAGTTCAAGTTGCTGGTCATGAAGTCCGCGCGGGTCGGTCAGCGCCCTCTGCAATAAAAGCAGCAGATCCTCCTCTGCGAGGGGTTCCAGGACGAACACGCGTGAACGAGACAGCAAAGCGGAATTCACTTCAAAGCTTGGATTTTCGGTGGTGGCGCCGATCAGGGTGATTTCACCTTTTTCCACCGCCGGGAGAAATGCATCCTGCTGGGCTTTGTTGAAGCGATGAATCTCATCAATGAACAATAAGGTTTTACGGCCATGATAGGCACGCTGCTGCCTTGCCTCGGCAAGGATTTCGCGCACCTCTTTGATACTGCCAAGGACGGCGGAAAAAAACACGAAGCGGCTCTCCGTGCTGCCGGCAATCACCTGCCCCAGGGTTGTTTTGCCGGTCCCCGGCGGTCCCCAGAAAATCACCGAACTGAGCTGATCGTTTTCAATCAGTCGGCGCAGCAGTTTGCCTTCGCCCAGCAGGTGTCGCTGACCGACCACTTCGTCAAGTGCGTGCGGCCGCATCCGTTCTGCCAGGGGGGTATTGCCGCTGTTTCGGGAGGATTGCTCGAAGAGATCCATGCTGTTCTCGCTGTGTGAATGTTGAGTGGTCAATCTAGCATGCGACGGCCTTCATAACAACTCTCTAAGTCGTTGAAAGCGATAGACTTTGAGCGATGCTTTGTGGTACTTCTCAGGGGTTTATTGCCAATTGGATATGATCGTCGTTGCGCGGTGGGCAACGGCCTTGCGTGGTCACAGAAAACAGGGTGGACAGGTGCTGAAAAAAGTCGGGGTTTTCGCGAAAAAAAATCATCCGGATGCTGAGCAGATTGCGCTGGCAGTGTGCGAGCGGTTGAAAAAAGACCGGATTGAGGTCCTGCTGGAAGACAGTTTGGCTGAACTGATAGGTCAGATCAACGGCTATGCCGCTGAAGAGATCCCGGATATTGTCGACCTGATTATTGTTCTTGGTGGTGATGGGACCCTGATCTCCGTTGCGCGCCTGGTCGGGCATCGCGGCATACCGATTATGGGAATCAATCTTGGTCGGCTCGGATTTTTGACTGAGGTCACCCAGTCGGAGCTGCCCGAAATGCTCGATCGTCTGGTCCGAGGCGACTATGAGACCTCAGAGCGGATGATGCTTGATGCCAGGATCCGGCGTAACGGCAAGGTTGTCGGTGAGTATACTGTCCTCAATGATGTGGTGATCAACAAAGGAGCCTTGGCGCGGATCATCGACATGGCCACCAGCGTCGACGGCCGACATCTCTCGACCTACAAGGCAGATGGCCTGATTATCTCGACTCCGACCGGTTCGACCGGCTACAACCTGGCTGCCGGCGGTCCGATTATCTTTCCGGAAATCAACAGCCTGGTAATCTCGCCGATTTGCCCCCATATGCTGACCAACCGGCCGATTGTGGTCTGGAGCAAATCGCTGATCCGGATCGAGGTCAAGTTCGAAGACGACGTGGTCTTTTTTACCGCAGATGGTCAGGTCGGGCGCAAGCTCCTGCCAGGTGATGTGGTTGAGGTCAGTCGCTCCGAAGCGAGGACCCACCTGGTGGTTAGCCCCAATAAGGATTATTTTGAAATTTTGCGCACCAAGCTGAGTTGGGGGGAGCGCTGATCATCTGTCTGGATGCTGATGGCTGAAATTTATGATCACTGACCTCATCATTAAGAACTTTGCGATTATCGACAGCCTGCATGTCAGCTTTGCTGCCGGATTTAATGTCCTGACCGGTGAAACCGGGGCTGGCAAGTCGATCATTATCGATGCGGTCAATCTTTTGCTGGGAGGTCGTGCGCGCGGTGACGTCATCCGTACCGGCGCTGAGGAAGCAACCGTTGAGGCGGTTTTTGATCTGCAGGCGGAAAGCTGGGTGCGGCAGCGGCTGTTGGAGCTTGACCTGGAAGACAGTGGTGAGCTGCTGGTCCGGCGGGTTGTCGCCCGTTCCGGGAAAAACCGGGTGTTCATAAATGGCTCATTGGTCACCCTCGCACAGCTGCGCGAGCTCACCAGCCGGCTGGTCAATATTTATGGCCAGCACGAACATCAGCATCTGCAGCGCACCGAGACCCACCTGGAATTACTCGACAACTTTGCCGGATTAAAGCCGCAGCTTGCAGCCTACCAAGAGGTTTTTCAGCAGCAGCGGCAGCTTCAGCAGCGCCTTCAGGCCCTCGATACAGCCGAGCGGGAGCGTCAGCAGCGCCTCGATATGCTGGCGTTTCAGCAGCAGGAGATTGCCAGCGCCAAGCCGATAGCAGGGGAAGATGTCGAACTGGAGCAGGAGCGCGCTTTGCTGCAGCATGCCGAAAAGCTCGCCGCGGCCAGCAGCGGCGGCTACCAGAATCTCTATGCCGGCCAGGGCGCTGTCTGCGAACGGCTTGGGGAGCTCGCTGAGCAGCTTGAGGCGCTGCAGCAGATCGATCCCCAGCTTTCGCCTCTGGCGACGACCCTGCGCAACAGTCTTTATGAACTGGAAGATGTCGCCGCGCAACTGCGGGATTATGCCGATAAGCTCGATTTTGAACCGCAACGCCAGCAGCAGGTTGAGGAACGGCTGGCAGTTCTGACCGGTCTGAAGCGCAAATATGCACCAAGTATCGAAGAGCTGCTGACCTATCAAGAGCAAATTGAGGCGGAGCTGGCCGAACTCAGTGATGTCGAAGGGCTGCGCGCCAAGCTGGAAAAACAGCTCACTGAAAGTTCCGCGGCGTTGCGGGGCGTTGGCGAAGAGCTGAGCCACCTGCGGCAACAGGCGGCTGAGCTTCTGGCCAAAACGGTCGAGGGCGAACTTGCTGCGCTGGCCATGCCGAAGGCGCGTTTCAGCATGCGTCTCGAGTCGCTTGCTGAGCCCGCCGCCGATGGAATGGAAAAAGGGGAGTTTTATCTGGCGGCCAACCCCGGGGAAAAAGCCCAGCCGCTGGCCAGGGTCGCCTCTGGCGGGGAGCTGTCCCGGATAATGCTGGCGCTCAAACGCAGTGCCCCGGAGGGGGACGGGGTGCGGACCCTGATCTTTGATGAAGTCGATGCGGGGATCGGGGGAGAGGCGGCCACCGCTGTCGGCGAAAAAATAAGTCGTCTCGGGGGAGAGTTTCAGGTCCTCTGTGTGACCCATCTGCCCCAGGTCGCTGCTTTTGCCAGCCATCATTATCAGGTTGCTAAAGATGAGGTTGACGGGCGAACCACAACCCGGCTGTTTCTGCTTGAAGGCGACCAGCGGGTGACCGAGATGGCTCGCATGCTGGGTGGTGCGCAGATCAGCGAGCGTACGCTGGAGCACGCCCGGGAATTGATTGTCGGCTCTACCGCACGCATCGCCGGCTGAAACTCGCAGGAGAACACTTTATGATCCGTCATGCCCGTATTTCAGATGCCCGTATCATCCATCAGCTGCTGCTGGTGTACGCCAAAGATGGGCAACTGCTTGGCCGTTCGCTGGCCGATATTTACGATACGATTCGTGATTTTTATGTTTATGAAGAAGCTGGTCAGGTGCTGGGGGTGGGAGCTCTGGCCATCTGCTGGGAAGATCTGGCCGAAGTCCGCTCGCTGGCTGTCGCTCAGGGGCAGCAGGGCAAAGGGGTCGGCCGAAAGATTGTCGAGGCCTGCCTGGCGGAAGCCCGTGAGATGGGTTTGAAAAGGGTGTTCGCGCTGACCTACCAGCCCGATTTTTTCAAGCGTCTGGGATTTCACGATATCGAAAAGTCGGAGCTGCCGCAAAAAATTTGGGGAGATTGCGTGAAATGTGTGAAGTTTCCTGATTGTGATGAATTTGCCCTGGCCATCGACCTCTCCGCATAGGGGTCTGCTCTATTGAGGGGAAAAAACCAAAAGGTATGCCAGCATGGTGTAATAATGCCCGGCTTTAAAGGTGTATCTTTGCCTCCACAGCTGTCCTGGTAAGTAATTGCCGCGTTTCAAACTGGATTGGGTTTTGCCGGAATGATCTCAAATCTGCAGAGAAAAAACTGGGGGGAGATGTCCGTCTATCGCCTGGGCTGTGTGTTGCTCTGCCTGCTGTTCTGCTCGCCGACTGCGGCAGGTTGGACAGAAAATCTGCAGGTCAGACCGATACGCTCGGTCAAACTGATCACCCAGGATGAGGCCGGCCTGCCGATCCGTTTTCCCGCTTCCCTCGCTTACGATCCGCTGGAAGATGAAATCTATCTGGTCAGCCCTTTGAAAAACAAGCTGGTGGTGTTGACCGCCGATTTTTTCCCCTACCTCTCCATCGGTGCCGGTCGCGGCCTTAACAGCATCAGTGGCAGTTTCCTCAAGGATGGCAAGCTTTATGTCTGCCTTGGCGCCAGCGAGACTGAACCCAGGCCGCATATTGCCGTCTACGACGGCGCTTTTCTGCCAAGACAAAAAATTTATTTCCCCAACCTGCCCGGTTTTTCCCCGCTGGCGATGGTGGTTGGTACCACGGGAAATCTTTATGTTGTCGGCCAGAATGGCAGCGGGGTCGTGGTGCTTGATCCGCAAGGCCGCTATCTGCGCACCATTGAGCCCCTTGACGAAGTGTTGGGGGTTAAAGAAAAGGCGTCAATTCTGGCCATCGACATCGACAGCGCCGGCCGCCTCTACTTTGTCAGTGAATCTATGGGCCGCGTCTACGTTTACGATCAGAACGAACGCTATCTCTATAAATTTGGCGAAAAAGGGGGGGAGCCGGGTAAGTTATCGCGGCCCCGCGGGATCGCTATCGATGAGTTTCGTCGCCAGGTCTATCTGGTCGATTATCAGCGTCACACCGTATCGGTATACGCTGTCAGCGGCGAATATCTGTTCGAAATCGGCGGCCTCGGGCAGGGGCGCGGTTGGTTTTACTATCCGAACGACATTATCGTTGATGGCCAGGGACGTCTGCTGGTTGCAGACACCTTTAATCATCGGATTCAGGTCTTTGAATTTGTTGGCGGCCTGCCGCCGATTTACGGCGAGCCAGGAGAAAGGATCGCCGGGCAGGCTGGTCGGCCTGAGCCTTTCGCTGCAGAACCGGTCGCCGAAGCGGAGTTGATCGCCATTGGGCATATCGATGTCGATTTGCAGGCTGATGCGGTAGGCGATTATCTGGTGCTGACTTCGATCAGCCGCGATGAGAGCAGCGCTCAGCAGCTGGCCGATAAGCTGCGCTCCAAAGGTTACCCGGTCCATATTCAACCCCTCGATCGTGGCGCCCGCGGGGTCTGGCAGCAAGTTCTGGTGGGACCCTACGGTGATCCCCTTGAAGGATATCGCGTTGCGGAGCAGTTGCGCAGCGAAGAGCTGCTGCCGGCTCTGCTGAAGACCCGCGGTGAGGCGACCGAGTTGCGGATTCCCGCTGCCCAGTCGGAGACCCCAGCGTCAACCGGCGGAGAACCGGTGGCAGATAATTTGCAAATTAAAAGCACGCAAAGTGCTGCTACCGACTCGGCTTTGCCCGTGAAAGAACCGGTTGCTGAGCCAGTTGACGAAGGAAAGTCAGGCCTAGCGAGAGATTCTGGAGGAATTCACCCCGATGGCAAAGTTGTTACCCCCAGTTTGGAAGAAATGGCGGGAGAGCAGCTCTTTGAGATAGCGCCGCCAAATGACCAGGTTCATTCTGCAATTCACGCCCTGCCACGCTCGAATGCTCGTGCCGCTGTAATTCAATCCAGTAAGAAAGATTTGCCTGCTCCTGCGCCGCAAGATCCGCCGCGCCAGGACGCGCAAACAATTCTGTTGCCTGTGCCGACTGCGGCCGCAGCCACGCCGGAACGGATCGCTGCGCCGGCCCCGACTATTCAGGGCAAATCGGCAGCTGTGATCAAGGTGGATTTCTGCGTGAAGTGTCATGGCCAGAGGGTCGCCAAGGTCTGTATGCAGTGCCATCCGCGCGATCGCCGCGATCGGATTTAGCCGTGGGAAAAGGTCAACGAGGATGAAAAGCTTTTTCATAACCAGCTCTCTGCTTGTCTCACTGGTGCTGCTGCCTTTTGCTGCCGGAGCGGTGGCGAGCGCTGCTGCCGCGCCGGAATTGCTGCCAAGTGACTGCCAAAAGTGCCATAGCAGTCAGATCGCCGAGATCGAGGCCGCTGGCGGACAGCACCGCGATGCCATCGGCTGTACTGATTGCCATCAGGAGCATCCGCCGCGGGGCGCCAACGCCATCCCCGAGTGCTCTCTGTGCCATGAGTCAGGCGGCAATCCCCATTTCAGTTCGCCGGATTGTCTGAACTGCCATCGGCCGCACAGCCCGTTGAATATCGATTTCGCCAGGGCTTCGCAGGTTCGACCTGCCTGTATGACCTGTCACCCCAACCAGGGGCAGGAGTTGTTGAATTATCCGAGCAATCATTCGGTGCTCGACAGCAAGGAGTGCCATCAGCAGCATGGTCAATTTCTGACCTGCCTGGAATGCCACGAGCCGCACCAGGATTCACAGAGCTATGCCAACTGTCTTGAGTGCCACCGTCCGCACATGCCGCTGAAGGTGGCCTACGACAACAATGTGCCGGTTTCTTTCTGCGCCTCCTGTCATCCCGGGCCGGCGGTGCTGCTTTCGGAGAATCGGACCAAACACCACCAGTTCAATTGTGTGTATTGCCACAAGTTTCAGCACAAGGTCATTCCCAAATGTCGTACCTGTCATGGACAGCCGCATTTTGACGAACTGCATGAAACCTACCCGCAGTGCATCCATTGCCATATTGGCCCGCACAATCTGGTGAACTGATTTTGTTTATTGCTGCTTGGTCTTTTGAGAGATGGGTTTGACGATCTGCTGTGCCGATGTTGAAGATCAGTTCTGACACATATCCCGCGTTGCGCTTGCTGCCGCTCGGTTGCTGGCTGTGCCTGCTATTGGCCCTGGCGATTCCGGTGCAGGCCGGGGATCCGCTCGGGTTTACCGGGAACTGGACCTATCGGGAGACCGGTGGCGATATCGAGTCGACCTCGCAGTTCAGCCACAGCTATACCCTGAACTACAATAAGCAGTTGAGCCAGTTCATGACCTTGTCCGGCTCACTGCGCTACAACGAAAATCTGCCGTCGGAGGGGGTCGACACCGATTCGATCAATCCATCGATTGCCCTTGATACGCGGAATGACCTGTTCTTCCTGGGTCTGAGCGCCTCGCAGAATCGGGTGAATCGGGAGGGCTCGCCCTCGACCACGGACAATTCCTGGGGCGGGACATTTTTCACCTTGAAAGAGGATTGGCCTGCCCTGCGCGCTTTTTTTAACCAGGGTCACAATTATGATGACGGTTCGCCACGCCAGGTGGATACCGAATCGATCGATTTTGGCGGCAGTATTGAGCACGAGTGGTCCGACTTTGCCATGCTCTACGATTTTCGCAGCGCGACGACCGATGATCAGCTTGATGGCTCGTCAACAGAAAACATCGAGCACCTGGCTCAGTTGGAGTACTCACGCAGCTTTTTCGCAGAAACGCTGACGGTCTTCGCCTCCCAACAGTATCGGGACAATGAAACCGTCACTGAAACGCCGAACACGGGTGGGGGAGATTTTCTCCTGCCGGTCAGTATCTCCTTTGCTTTCTCGGGCGGGGACGATACCCCGGCCAATGGGACCTTAGCAGGCAACGGCGCGCTGAATGATAATGATGAGATCACCTCCGCGGGGATTGATATAGTCGGCAGTCAGCTGAGTCAGAATATTGCTGTTCAGGTTGATTTTCAACCCGTCGATCGCCTGCAGATTCTGCTGGATCGGGAGCTGAGCCTGGCCTTGCAAGGACTGCTTTCCTGGCGGGTCTATACCAGTGACGATGGCAACAGCTGGACCCAGGTGGCGAATATCCCCGCCACCTACCGGCTGGACAATTTTCGCACCGTCGTTGTTCTTGACCTGCTGAATACTGCCAACAGCCGCTTTGTCAAAGCGGTTTCCGATATTAGCATTGTTTCGGTTGACCCGGTCTTTGTCACCGAGATTGAGGCGGGTGAGATCAGCACCTCCGCCGCGCCGCGAGTAAGCATTCGCCGGACCAGCATCAGCCACCAGAGCGAAATCGGCCTGACCTACCGGCCGAATGAACGCTGGCAGGTCAGCTACAATTTCCGCCGGGTTGACAATGAGCAGAACCGCGGTCCGGACAGCGAACAGCTGAATCAATCGATCAGCGCCAGCTATTTTCCGACCGAGCGGCTGAGTTTTACTCTCAGTTTGAGTGACAGCATCGATAAGATCGAGGATGCCGAAGATCGCAATACCCGCAGCTATGCCGCTTCGATGAACACAGCCCTGCTCCGGACGCTGGATTTTTCCCTCGGCTATACCCGGACCGAATCGGACGACGGCGCTGCCCGGCAAACCACCAGTGACTCGGTCAACGCGATCTTTAACGCGATCATCTATCCAGATTTGACTGCCAGCCTGCTCAATAGTTGGAGCCGCACGGAAAACCAGAGCGGCGGCGAGACGACGACCATGGGGGTGACTCTCAATACCAATGCCCGGCTGTCACCGAAGCTGGATGTCAATCTGAATGCCAGCTATGTTGAGAACAGCACAGATGGACCGGTTGATGAGGCGGACATCAGCGATGCCTCAACCCGTTATGGGGTGAGCGTCAATTACCGCCCGTCGGATGTCCTGCAGCTCGGCGGCAGTTTCAATCGTGACGAAGAGACCAACCAGAATACTCTGGCTGGCAATGCGACCCTGCTCGCCTCCCGTAAGCTTCAGGCGATTTTCGGTCTGGCCTATGAATTTGGCGATGAAGAGAGCGAGCAGTACAATTCGACCCTGAGCTGGCTGATCACCCGGCATCTGTCCTGGCAGACGACCGGCAGCTTCATCTCCTCCGAAGGTGGCGACAGCTGGGCTTTATCTTCAACCGTGAATGCCAATTATTGATCCGGGACTTTGGCTGCGGCCTCAGCGGGAAAATCGCTGAGGTCGCGAGCCGGGGCGTTTTGAGAGATATGAGTGACGAGAACCAAGAGTACGCTAAAGCGGATAAATCTTGTTGGAAAGAGGGTGAATGACATGCAAAGATACCTGGTCTTACTTTTGCTGCTCCTGACCTTGGGCATTGCCGGCTGCGCCCGGTCCGGTCCGGCGCATTATGCCGCAGAGACTCTGGGGCTAGGCTACGTAAAGCGGGTAGTGGTTCTGCCGCTGGAAAACCACACCGACGAAACCTTTGCTCATGAGCGGTTTCAGGATGCGGTGACCACGGAAATTCTCCGCCGCGGTCTCTTTGAGGTGGTGGAGAAGGGCGAGGCGCAACGCTTTCTGCGCGAAGAACTGGTGCGTAAGGATCAGGAAACCCTCGATCTCGCCACTGCGCAGCGGCTCGGCCAGGAACTCAGCGTCCAGGCCTATATCGCCGGTGCGGTGGAGGATTTCAGTGAGCGGCAGAATGGCAATTACAGCTATCCGGTGGTCGCCGCCACCTTGCGCCTGATCGATGTGAAAACCGGTCAGATTATCTGGCAGAGTTCCGGAAGCGAAACCGGCTACAGCACCTTTAACCGCATGTTCGGCTTTGTCGGCGCAGATATCAACCAGGTGAGTTATCGACTCGCTCAGCGGCTGCTGGGGACCATCGAGGAGTAGGCGTTGCTGATTGCTGTTAAGCGCATAGCACTGCATTTCGCTGTCTGCTCGATTCTGCTGCTCGGTCTGGCAAATGCTCCCGCCCAGGCCCAGCGGGTCGCGCTGCTGCCGATGGCTGACTTCAGCCAAGGGGTGAATGGGATCAATCTGCCATTCACCCAGGTTGTCGCCAACTCCCTCCAGCGGCTCGGGGTGGAGATGGTGCCTCAGGACCAGGTGGTCAAGTTCATGAGCGCCAATAAGCTGCGCTCTTTCAGCTACCTGGACAGCTTTCTGATTAAGAAGATCGGTAAAGACCTGAGCTGTGTCGTCGCCCTGCTGGGCACTATCACTGAAATCGGTGGCGACAATCCACAGCTGGGGCTGACCTTTACCGCTCTGGATACGGTCACCGGAATGCCGATCTGGTCAGAGACCGGGGCCACCAGCTTAGCTGAGAAGGTGACTTTCCTGGCCTTGGGACAGCCGCAGACCATCGATGATCTGTCCGGCCCCCTTTTGGACCAATTACTGCTCCGCCTGGAGGGGCAGGTGGCAGAGACAGGGGTGCCTGACCGGCGCGATTACCAGCTGACCGGCATGCAGCTGTTTCCTGCCTATGTCAAGGGGCGCCAGCAGATCGACGCGACTCTGAAGATCCGCTTTCTCGATGCCCGGCCAACCCGGATTTTCGCTGAGAGCAAAGCGGGACGCAGTCTGCTGCAGGCCAATCCGCGCACCGGTATCTATTCCGGGAAGTGGTTTGCTCCGGAGCAGGAAGGGCAGTATCCGATCGATTTAATCCTCGAGTGGGGCAGCGGTCGCTTCGCCGAGCGGGTGGAAAACATCGCCTCATACCAGGTGATCAATAATCCGCCCGGGTTGACCATCGAACTGAAGAATGGTCAGCAGATCGATGGTCGTCGGGTGTTCCGCGACAGCTTGCTGCTGTTGCCCCGGATCGCCGACTTAAAGCCGATGGGGCGCTGGGGCCTGGAGATTCGCAACGAGGACGGCCTGCTGCTGGTCAGTAACGAATATGAAGGCGACATGCCGGAGCGATTGGTCTGGGAAGGGCATGGCGCTGACGGTTTTTATCTGGCCGATGGTCCCTACGAGATTACCCTGCAGGTCTGGGATCTGGCCGGAAACCGCTCCAGCGCTACCCGGCAAGTCGTCATGCAGCGCAACGCGCCGCTGGTTGAAGCGCGGGTCAGTCAGCGCGCTGGCAAGTATTTTCTCAGTCTCAATGAGGTCAGCGCCGAGTTCTCTTTGCGCAGTTGGCAGGCGCAGCTGAAATCGGGCCAGGGAAAGATCCTGCTACAGGTTGACGGGGAGCGACTGCCGACAGAAACAGAGTTTAAACCGCTTGGCGATGAGAATGCCGTTTACTTGAGCTTCGACGGGGTTGACGAACTTGGGAACCGCCGCCGGATTGCCCGTAAAGAATTGTTGATGAAAGTTGAACAGCAGGCCGTCGAAGAGCAAGAGGCCGAGTCCTGGGTGCCGGATTTCTGATGCGAAGCTTTGCTATTTTTCTTTTCCTCCTGCTGACCGGCTGCGCCGGGCAGGGGGCTTTGCAGACCCGGGTGATGGCGAACGCAGAGCCGGAAAGCGTCTGCCGGGTCGCGGTGCTGCCCTTCGACAACTGGACCCGCGCGGACCAGGCCGGTGTGACCGGCCAGCGAATTTTTCATGGCGCCCTGGTTAACTCAGGCCGCTTTGAGGTGCAACCGGAAGGGAACGTCAGTCTGTTCCGGCTCCGGCACCGCTTGCTGCCAGGCGATCTGCTGGAATCTTTTCACTATGCCGACCTGCAGGAAAAGCTGCAGATCGATGCAGTGGTTCAAGGCCGACTGACCGAGGTCGGCATGGACCTTGGCCGGGGTCCGGGCGCGGTGCCGGTTGTCGCCATGCAGCTGAAACTTTATGATGTGCGGCGCGGCCAACTGGTCCTGCAGAGTTTGCATCATCGCTGGGGAGATGAGTATCGCAGAGCGATGCATTTTGGAAATGTGACAACCATAACTGGCCTGATGGCCAGGATGTCTCAAGAAATTATTACCGACTGGATTGAAAAGGGAGTTGCTAAGTGTCAATAAAGATCAAAACGATTTGTTTCAGCTTGTTCACCTTGCTGGTTCTGCTGAGCTCTGTCGACAACGCTTCTGCATTGTTTGGCGGCAAAGAGCTGGTTACCATCAATGGGGTAGAGTTTACCCCGGAAGATTATCGGCACTGGTGGCGCGAATGGCGCGAACCGGGTATGAATTTACAGGAATCCCCTGATGAATTCATCGACTGGATGCTGCTGGCCCAGGAGGCCAGAGATATGCAGTTGCAGGACAGCCCCAGCTACCGGAAAAAGCTTGAGGTCTTTTTGAAAGTCCGGGCCCTGATGCAATTGAAGGGGGAAGAGGTCGATGCGCGCAAAACCATACCAACCCGGGATGAACTCTGGCAGCTGTACAAAGAGGGCTACACCCCGATCCTGAATCTGCGCATGCTGGCGGTCACTGACGAAGAGCAGGCGCAGGAAATCAAGAAATACATGGACCAGGGCACCCCACTGGATCAGGTCGTCGAAACAGCTGGCCTTCAGGGAGTTGTTGAGCAGATGGAGGCGACCGGCCCAATGCGCTACACCCGGATTCCTGAATCCTTGCAACCCCTGGCCATGAGCTTAAAACCTGGTGAAGCGGGAGGCCCGGCCAGCTTCGGCCATTCCTGGTATTTCATTGAGGTCCTTGATCGGGGCGAGGGGAATGAGGCGGACTTTGAAATCATCAAACAGAAACTGATCCGCGACTCCTTAAAGCAGCAGGAATACGAGCTGACCTACCAGCTGCTGGAAAAGCTTAAAGCTGATTACAATGTTCAGGTCAATGATGAAGTTATCGCCGCAATTCAACCAGATGGCATAGATGATGAACTTAAATCCAAGCAAGCCGTGATCATCGGCAAAACGGAAGTTCCCGCCGGCTTTATTTATGAAGCTGTGGTCAAATCACGGAAAAAACGCAGTCATTCCACTAAATCCGCTGAAAATTTTGAGGACGCAAAACAGCGGATTGTCAACGATCTGCTGGTTCAGACCCTGACCGGCATGGAAGCTCTGGCCAGGCGGTATGAAGAAGAGCCGCCCCTCAAGCACACCTTTCAGTTCTATTCTCAGCATCGCCTTATCAAAGAATTGGAAGCTCTGGTGATCCAGCCACAGGTTGAGGTGAGCGATGCCGATATCGAAGCCTATTACCGGCAGCATCAGGATAAGTACTCACGGCAGGGAATGGTGGAATTAGCAGTCGTCAAAACCAATGAGTTGAAGCTGGCCAGACAACTGGAAAAACGGATTAAATCGGGGGAAGATTTCTTTAAAGTCATGGAGCCGATCTCCCCTGCTGGAATTCAAATTGAGAAAACTCCCCTGGCGCATTTGCAGCCGGTCGTTCAGGCCGAGGTCAGGAAGCTCTCCGCCGGACAGGTCAGTGCCGGAGTGAAGGATGGCGACAACCTGTTGTTTATCAAACTGGTCCGCAAGGGAGAACCTGAGGTCGCTCCCCTGGAGAAGGTCAAGGGGCAGATCAAGAATCAATTGCAGGCGGATCGTTTTCAGGAGCAGCGCGCAGGGTTGGTTAAGCAGTTGCGAGATCGTTCTACCATTAAGCTGAATCGTTCAGTATGGAAAAAGCTGAACCAGGAATTGCATGAGGAAGAAACAGGCAATGAATCATAAATGGAAAGTATTTCACAGCGGGCTGCTGGCAGCTGCTGCAGTCCTCGTGGTTGTCCTGCTGAGTGCCTGCGCGCCTGGCGCCCCGCCAACCAAAGGCGGCAAATCCTGCCTGGATTGCCATAACGAATATCAGGAAAAGTTTTCTGCCGGTGTGGTCCATCAGCCGGTGGCCAAAGGTGATTGTGCCGGCTGTCATCGCAAGCACGGCCTGGTTGGCGGAGCCTACCTGAAAGCGCCGGTGCCGAATATCTGCTTTTTCTGTCATACCGAACTGGCCGCAGAGCTTAAAGCAGCGACGGAAATCCACCCACCGGTCAAGCAGGGCGAATGCAACCTCTGTCATCAGCCGCATAACGCCCCGGAAAAGTATCTGCTCTCTGCTGAGCGGGACGAGAGCTGCTTTGCCTGCCATGAGCGCGCACCGTTCAATCAGGCATTCAAGCATGCGCCATTGGAGAAGGGCTGTGCCACCTGTCATGCAACCCATGGCTCAAGCGTGACCAAGCTGCTGATCAAAGCAGAGACCGAACTCTGCCAGGATTGCCATCAAATCGACAATCAAGCCTTTGTCCGCCAGCATGGCGGTTATGGGGTCAAGTCGTCCTGCAGCGAATGCCACAATGTTCACTCGGCCGATAATCAGCAGCTGCTGAAAAATACCGTTCATCAGCCGGTGGCAAATCGGCAGTGTCAGGAGTGTCATCAGCCGGCCGCCAGTGGACAACCCTTTGCAGTCAATGCCAGCGCTGATCAACTCTGTGTCGATTGCCATGCGGCCGAGCTGAAAAGCTATGCTGCCAGCGGAGCCCATGCCCCGGCAACCAACGGAGAATGCACCAGCTGTCACCAGGTGCATGCCAGCAATCATTCCGGAATGTTGAAAAAGCTGCCGCAGCAGCTCTGCTTTGATTGTCATCAATTCAAGAGCTTTGGTCCCGAGGCCCCGGCAGAAGGTTCCGGTCATCAGCATGCCCCCGCCGAAAAAGGGGATTGCCTGGTTTGCCATGCGCCTCATCTGCCTGCTGCTGGACAGACGGCGCTGCTGCGAAAGCCTGGCAACCAGCTCTGCCTAGACTGTCATGCTGATTATGCCAAGCGTCAACGGGTCAAGCATCAGCCGGCCAGTGCCGGCGATTGCCTGAGCTGTCATTTGCCCCACGAGAGCCTGCATGCCGGGATCCTCAAGCAGCAGCAACGGCTGCTCTGTGCCGACTGCCATGAGTTGGTCGGCGAGACCCTGGTGCAGCCCAGCCTGCACCGTCCCTTCGTCGCTGGCAGCTGTTCCGCTTGCCATAACCCGCACGGCTCCGATCAGGCCAAACTGCTGATCAAGAGCGGGGCCGAGAATTGCGGCAGCTGTCATGGCACTATTGAAACCGAGCGTCAGCAACCGAATCGACATCAGCCCTTCAAGCAGGGGCGCTGCCAGCTCTGCCATTATCCCCATGGCAGTGAGCAGCCGTTTTTGCTGACCGGCGCCGCCGGCGAACTCTGTGTCAGCTGTCATGCCCCGCAAAAGGTTCAGCCGGGCACCCCAACGGCGCATCAGAACTGTGCGGTCTGCCATTATGCCCATGGCAACGACGAGCCCGCCTACCTGCTGCAGGAACGGCCGCAGCTCTGTCTGAGCTGTCATGAGGTCGATCGCTATTGGGACAAAGGCAAAGGCCATCAACCGGCCATCGAGGGCAACTGCCAGGCTTGCCACGATCCTCACGCTCCGCAAAAAAGCCGGGCGAAGCAGGCTGATGCAAAACTCTGCGGCGATTGCCACGATATCAGCCCAAATGCCTTGACTCTGGCGCACAACAATCTGCTGCCGTCTGCGGACAGCTGCCTTAGCTGTCATGACCCCCACGGCGGACCGGATGCGTCTCTGACCCTGCCGGTCAAACATGAACCTTTTGCCAATGGGAACTGCACTCCCTGTCATCCGGGAGGTCAGTGATGCCTATGATCCGATATCTCTTCATGACCCTGGCGCTGCTCAGTCTGCCGCTGACGGTCCTGGCTAAAGATTGTTACCAGTGCCACGACGCTGCCAAGTTCAAGGGGCGGGTGGTGCATCAGCCGGTCGCCGGTCAGCAGTGCGACCGCTGCCATAGCCCGCATGTCTCAAGACACGCCGGCCTGCTGCTGGACAAGGAAGAACAGCTTTGTTACTCCTGCCATCAATCGGTGGAACAGCGGGTCAAGGCGAGTGCCGTGCCCCATCAGCCGGTCAAGGATGGCCGCTGCAGCGAATGCCATGAGCCCCATGCATCGGGCAACTCTGGGTTGTTAAAAGCCAGCGGCGCCGATCTTTGCTATGGCTGTCATGAGTCCTCTCAGCAGACCTTTAAGGTCGCGCATAAACCTTATCAGCAGGGCAAGTGCAATGCCTGTCACAGCGCCCATGCCGGCGATGATTACCGGCTGCTGAAAAACTCCGGCAGTGCCCTTTGTTTCGAGTGTCATCAGCCGAGTCAGGCTCTGCAGTCCGCTCATCTGGGGCGCAATCTGCAACCGCTCGACTGCCTCGGCTGCCACAACCCCCATGGCGGCTCCGATGCGGTGCTGCTGCGGGCGGTCAGCCATGCCCCGTTTGCCGAGAAGAACTGTCAGGCGTGTCATGCCGGGCAGGGCGGCAGTAACCTCTGCCTTGATTGTCACCAGCAGACCCTCGACAGCTTCAATAAGGTCCACAGCCATCTCGGTGTCGGTGGGGCGGAAAACAGTTGCACCCTCTGCCATAACCCCCATGTGGGTGACCGGCCCGGTCTGCTGCCGACCAATGAAGGTGCGGTCTGTCGTGGCTGCCATGAAGATACCTTTGCCAAACGCGACAAGATGCTGCACAAGCATCAGGACTGGAGCAGCTGCTCCAATTGTCACTATGGGCACGGCGGAGACAACCCGGCCATGTTAATCGATGGGCAGAATGTCTGCGCTCGCTGTCATGACCTGCATGGGGAATTTACCCATCCCCAGGGCGAGGGGGTGATCGACCCCCGTAACGGCCGGGAGGTTGACTGTCTGACCTGCCATGACGCCAACTCGGGGACCATGTATAAATATTTCCTCCATGGCAGCGGTGAGCGCGGGCTTTGCGTGCAGTGTCATCAGAGTTACTGAGAAAAGGTTCAGGAGAATGAACATGTACTCGATAAAAATGGCGCTGAGCCTGGGGGTTTTTTTCGCCCTGCTCGGCGGGAGTGAGCTGGTTCTGGCGGCCGGGGGATCCTGGTCTTCGTTACGCCAGCTGCCGCAGAAAGACTCCGGCGTGCGTCTCGAACAGCCGGTGGCAGTGGCGGTCGATGCTCAGGTCAAACGCTACTACGTGGTTGACGCCGCCGCCGGGCAACTGGTGTCCTTTGATCAGGAGGGTAAGTTTCTCAGCGCCTTTACCGCCGGAGGGCAGCTGAAGAGACCGGTGGCCATGGTGCGCACCGGTACCGGTAGCCTCTGGGTGGTTGAGCGGTCCAGCAATGAGCTGCTTTATATCAATCCACGTGAAAAGGAGGTCCGCCGCTTTACCCCCCGGCATGCCGATGGCAGTAAACTTTTCCTCTCCAGGTTAGCTGTCGACAGCCGCAACCGGCTCTATGGCCTTGACCGGCTGAAGGGGCAGGTGGTGCGGCTGGATGACAACCTCAAGGTTGTGCAAAGCTTTTCCGGCGATGCCGGTTTCAAGGGTTTTACCGATTTTAAACTTGGTGATGACCGACTCTGGGGCCTGGATACCTTGACCAGCAGCGTGTTCCAGCTGGACCTGTCCGGCAAGGTCGAAAAGCGGATCAAGCTTACCGGCCTGGAGTTTCCGTCTGCACTGGAAGTCGATCGATCCGGCCAATTCTATCTGCTTGACCGGCATGCCGGGACAGTTGTTGTTTTTTCTCGCAATGGAGAGAAGAAGTTCTCCTTTCTTGGCAAAGGCAAGCGGCCCGGCCAGCTGTGGAATGGTGCGGATTTACTCTTTGACTGGCAGGAGCGACTCTGCGTGGTCGATGAAGGCAGCGGGCGGGTCGAAATTTTCTCCCGCTGACCTCTTTCTGGACAAAGGTCTGTCTCTTGGCTGAATACCGATCTATCCGAGATCTCCTGCAAGCAATCGTGTCCCTCTGTACCGTTGTCGGATTGCTGTTGGCAGTGCCGCAGGTGCAAGCGGCGGTGACCGGCAAGTGCATCAGTTGCCACACGATGCATTACAGTCAGGATGGCCAGGCGATGCAGGAATGGGGCGATCAGGGGCCCTATGACGCCCTGCTGAATACCGATTGCATCGGTTGTCATACCGGCGTCAACGCGGGCGGGGAAACCCCCTTCGTCATGTCAACTACCGCCCCGATCTATGCCGCCACCGGAACCGAAGAGAATACCAATACCCTGGCCGGTGGAAACTTTTACTGGGTGGCCAGTGGTGACCCACTCAAGGGGCATAATGTCACTGGCCTGGCCAGTACTGATCCCTTTTTAACTTTGCCGCCCGGTTTTAACGGCAGCCTGTCGGCGGCGGATGGCAGCACCCCGGGGAACGGGAACTGGCCGGTCAATCAGCAGGTCACCTGCGCCGGGGTGTATGGCTGCCATGGTACCCACAGCAAAGAAAGCCCCGCTTCGGCGATCTTTGGCGGCCATCATAAAGGTTTGGATGGCGCCCTGACCGATCCGGGCACTGTCCCCGCCAAAGGATTTCGCATGCTGATCGGGGTTGCCGGGTTTGAAGATCCGGAATGGGAATTAACGCCGACTTTGACCGCTCACAACCAGTACAAAGGGGTCGATCAAAGCATGGATAATTCGACCATCAGCTCGCTCTGCATGCGTTGCCACAACGATTTCCACAGCGGCGGGGCCGGCAACTGGTTCGGCCACCCGGTTGAATACGATCTGGGCAATGCCGCCCCGGGGGATGAGGTCCGTGGCTACGGCGGGCCGAATCAGAGTTATCGGGTCGATGTGCCGGTCGCCAGCACGGTGGTCAGTAATCCCCTTGTCCAGGTCAGTTTTCAGGGAGATACGATCGTCACCTGCGTCAGCTGCCATCGCAGCCACGGCAGCCCCTACGACAAGCTGCTGCGCTGGGATTATCTCAACAGCAACGATGGCTGCACTGCCTGCCATACCAGTAAGGACTAGCCGATGAGGAAATCCATCAACGGCCTTATCATCAGTCTGCTGCTGATTGCCATAACAGCTCCGCTGAGCAGTCTGCAGGCCGGATCTTACCGGGACTCGGCCCACGGCGATCCGCAGTTCGGGGTCAGGCGTCTCGATCAGACCGGGCAGCGCAGTGCGCCTCGAGCCACCGGCAGCTGTGGCCACTGCCATGACAAAGCGCTGGCCAGATCTATTGGACAAGCCGAAGGGACTTCACTGTATGCGGTTAACTTCAACCGGCAGCGCCAGCTTGGTCCCTATCAGCAGGATGACCTGTTCTGCTTTTCCTGCCATACCTCGGTCGGTTCTCTTCAGGCAGGAGCCGCTGCGATGGGCAATTTTGACTATTCGCGCAATTTTGGTGGATTGACGACCGGTGGACCGCTGTCGATTTTGGATGCCTTCAATCAGCCGGCTGGTGGCCTGGAGAGTTCCTACCATAATCTTTATGACATCTGGAATTATGCCCAGCGTTTTCCGGGGTTTGGCCAGGATTCATCACCTTGCAGCGCCTGCCACAACTCCCATCGTGCCAGACGCAACCGCGCCCATGTGGCAAACCCTGAATTCAGTGCCATCTCATTACCGGATGAGCCGGATGAACTCTGGGGTGACCAGGCCGAGGAAACCATGGCCAGATATGCTGGTCGCTATCAGCCTCCCCTGTCGGCCGGTCTATCCGGCGGCTATGAGCCGGGTGGCGTTCAGGTCGCTTTCGCGGATGGTTCGCAACTTCCGGATTACAACAGCTTCTGTCTGCGTTGCCACGCAGAGCCGGTTTACTCGACGACCCTGGCAAGGTCGGTGGTGCGGGTTGATTGGGCGGCCCAGGGGGGCGATTCCCCCTTTTCAGGTGATAAGCATGGCATGAATGCCTTTACTCAAAGTTTGCAAGCGGTCGCCCCATATGACGATCCGCGTCATCAGTTTGTCGATTATCTGTTGGCCTGCAGCGATTGTCACGAGCCGCATGGGTCGCAGAATGCCCGCCTGATTCGCCGCGGCGTGAATGGTTCGGCTTTGCGGGGCAAGGTCAGTGCGGGCAGCGGATCGACCTCCTTGGGCTACCTCTGTCGACAGTGCCATGCTGATGATGCTGCAAGCGCGGGGAGCGGCAACAGCCAGCAGATCAATCGCTGGGAGACCGTGCACCATAGCGCCGCGGATCGACCCTATCCGCCGGGCGACAGCACGCAATGTGTTCGCTGTCATGACGTAGCTGGCGAGGTGCAGGCGATCGGCTGCGGCTATTGCCATGGGCATGGCAGCTATGTCGACGCCGAGAACCCGGGAATCTTGCCGAACGGCAAACGGATACCGGCACCAGAAGGGGGCGTTCGCAGGACGTTCTAGCCGCGGGTGCAGACTGTGGAGGCTCCTGTAAAGGGAATTATGATATTGACCAGACTTATATTTATGCTGAGCTTTCTGCTGCTCTGCAACTGTTCAGTACCTCAGCTGCAACCGCTGCATGAGCCTGTCCCAAGCGAAGGGCAAGCCCTGCTGACGGTCTACCTCTCCTCTTCTGGAACAGCCTCTGGTGGAGGGCGCTTTATACTTGAAAACCTTGCCGTCCAAAAGGATGGTGTCTGGGTCGAATTGGGGATTGCGCCGGTCCAGGTCGATGGAAAGAAAAGCCGTGGGCAACAGCTGCTTGGCGTCGCCCTGGCGCCGACAGGGGAACATCGCCGGATACGTTTTCAGCTGAAGGATTTGTCGATCGATGGCTTGCCGGTGGCCCCCGAGGGCAGAAGCGAGATGGTTGAACTGAGCTTGGCTGAGCCTTTGCTGCTGGAAAGCCAACAGAGCCGCTGTCTGTTTGTTGACTGGTCACTGGAGAGTCAGCGGGGCCAGGGCGCATTTGCCCGGCCGAGGTTTTCTGCCTGGGCGCAGCGGATCCAGTTGAGCACCGGCCTGGCTTATATCGCCTGCCGGAACCTGGCGACGGTCTACCTGCTGCGGACCGATCATAATAAAGTTGTCGCCTCCTTTGCTGTGCCCGGTCCGATCGGTGACTTACAGCTTGATTCACGCTTGCGCAAGCTTTACGTGTTAAGCCCCGGCAACCGCTCAATCTTTGTTTATGATTGCATCAAAGCCAGGCTGATTGGGCAGATTGCGCTCCCGGGGACAGTCGCTCCGGAACACTTTGTGTTGAGCGCGGATCGAAGCAATGCCTATGTCACCGACGCCGTCAGCAGTCTGGTGTTAAAAGTCGATCTGGCGACCGGATCGGTCCTCGCCAAGCAGCGGGTCGGTTATCGACCTGAGCAGATTGCCCTTATCCCGGAGGTCCCTGAGCGTCTGGCGGTTGTTGCGCCGAAAGCCCATCAGATCAGTATCTTGAGTGCTGGATCCCTAGCGGTGCAGAAAACCTTTCCAGTCGGTCAGCAGGTGAGCGATCTGCTCTACACCGCAGGCTCATTGTTGGTGGTTGAGCAGGCGGCCAATATTGTCGCCAGTTATGAGTATCAGACCGGCAGGCTCTTGGCCCGGGTTGCGGTCGGACTCAAGCCGAGCGAACTGCTTGCGGTCAGCCCGCAAGCAGTGTATGTCAGCAATCAGCGCGGGGCTACCCTCTCGGTGCTGGTGCCGGGGCAAGAGACTTCATTTCGCAGAATCCCTGCCGGAGATTCGCCTTCCGAGATGGCGGTTTCGCAACTGCGCCAGGCCATTTATGTGTTAAGCGCGAGTCAGCCGCAACTGTCGGTCGTCGACCTGCCGGGGCAGTTCTTGCGAAAAACAGTTCCCTTGGCTGGTCAAGGAACTGCTATTGTTCTTCTGGATTGAAAGGAAAGATAACAAAATTAATGAGTTGAGTAGTCAGGATTAGAAAATAATTAATTTATTTTTGGTTGATTATTGCCTGACGATTCATTAGGTTAAGGCAGAAATTTTTAAATTTATTAATTCTGCCAATTTTCCCCCTGAACCCTGAAAGATTAATTGATTAAGAGTTCTGTTGACGTCTATCTATATTGCTGCAGGCTGCGGCAATACGGAGGTAGTTAGGATGAATATCGTGCGTTTAAAAGTTATGGCTCTGGCCGGGTTCGGTTTAGCCATGCTGTTGACAAATCCGCTCTGGGCGGCGGTCAAGGGTGACTGTGTCAATTGTCACACCATGCACAACAGCCAAAATGGCCAGCCGGTGCAATTTCGCGGCGTTGAGTTGCAGAGCGCAATGCCGACTCTGCTGAAAACCGACTGTGTCGGCTGCCATTCCAACCCGGGCAGTTCGGAGACAATTTACACTCTCGGCGATTCTCAGGTTCCCTCGGTTTACAACCCGGGTGGCGGTCTGCAATACCCGGCCAACGGGTCGGGCAACTCGGTTCTGGCCGGTGGTAACTTCTTCTGGGTCGCTTCTCAGGGCGATGCCTTCGGGCATAATGTTTTCGGTATCGCTGATATCGATGCTGCTCACAGCGATGATGGCGCACCCGGCGGTTTAGGGCCTGTGGCGACCAGCAGCACTTGCTACAATTGCCATTTCACTCTTTCAACCGCCGCTGGTGGTTGCGAAGGTTGTCATTTGGCGAATAAGGCTCATCACGCCGATGATGGCGTCGCGGGAGTGACCGGCGAAGGTGATGGTTGGTACCGTTTTCTTGGCAATACCATGTTCCAGGACCTGGCTGCCGACGGCGTGATCGGGGTCGAGGACCCCAAATGGGAACAGGACCCCAGCCCGACCCAGCACAACGTTTACAAGGGCACCACCCAGAACTATCAGACGGCAACCACCCTGGCCAATAACAGCATCGGCGAGATGTGCTCCGGCTGTCATGCACGCTTCCACCATGGTCCCAACGCCGGTGACGGCATGCGTTCGGCCGCCGGAACCTGGATTCGCCATCCTTCGGATGTGGTCCTGCCCTCTGATCCGGACCGGGAATACTCCGGTTACACCACCTATAATCCATTGGCGCCGGTCGCCAAGCAGACTGTTGATGGCACTGTTACCAGTGATGTGGTTCCCGGTGAAGATCTGGTGACCTGCATCTCCTGCCACCGGGCTCACGGTTCGCCATACCCTGACATGCTGCGCTGGGACTACCAGAACGACTGTAATGCCGGGGTGGAAGATTCGGGGGCAGAGCCCTGTGGTTGTTTTGCCTGCCATACCACCAAGGATGGCATTTGATTTGGAATTTGCTGGAAGGTCGTCTGCGAACCCTTTGATGCCAGGATGGATAAAATCCTTCCCCGGGTGAGCGGGCATGAAAACGTTGGTTGGCAACTGATTGCTTTAAACTGACAAAAAACGAAATCAGTCAAGAGATAAGCTAGGAGGCTAAAATGAAAAAAAGACTGTTTATTTTGCTGAGTATGGCTCTGGTCATGTTCGCAGGCAATGCCCTGGCGGCCATTTCCGGGGCGCCCTGTGTTGAGTGTCACACCATGCATAACAGCCAGAATGGCGAGCCTATGCGCTGGGACGGTAGCGCTGATCCTGCATCGGCATTGCTGCGCGCTGCCAACTGCACCGGTTGTCATGCCAGCGCTACAATTACCAACAATGGCTCAAATGTCATTCCTCAGGTTGATGGAGCCGTTTATGGGACTGACACCACTGCAGGCGGTTCTTTTAAGTGGGTTATCGACGGCGATGATGCCAAAGGGCACAATGTTGACGAGCTGAACATTGCAGATGCGGCCCTTGGTCAGACCCCTCCGGGTTGGGACGAAACCCATCCGGGCGCTGTCAACGACGACGTCACCTGGGCACAGCAGCTGTCCTGTTCCGGGACCTATGGTTGCCACGGGGATCACGATGAGCTCGATACTTTTGGCGCGGTTCAGGGTGCCCACCACGAGCCTTCTGACGGCCTGGATGGTTCTACGGTTGGTAAGAGCTACCGCTTCCTCTCCGGCATCGTCGGTGTTGAGGACGAAGACTGGGAGTTCACCAACAGCGCTACCGACCACAACGTTTACAAGGGCGTTGCCCGTAACGAGGGGGGCAATGATTCGGCCGACACGATCAGCTACCTTTGTGCCGAGTGTCACGGTAAGTTCCACGCCGCTGAAGGGATCAACGCGCTGCCTTCGACCAACATGAGCAACCCCTGGCTGCGCCACCCGACCGATATCGATATGCGTGCTCTGCCTGCTTCTTCTGAGTATCAGCAGTACGGCCTGGGCATTGGTGGCTACTCGGTTGAAGCACCGGTAGCCCTGTCAAATCCGGTCGCAGCTGCCAATGCCGACTACTCTGCCGAAGCGATCGTCACCTGTGTGTCCTGCCACCGCGCTCACGGGTCACCTTACGATGATCTGCTGCGCTGGGATTATGCTGGCATGGAAGCCGGCACCACTGGTGCTGCTGTAAATACCGGATGTTTCCGTTGTCACACCACCAAGGATGGCGATAACAGCCTATAAGGTTTTCCTGTCCTGAAAAAAAGCCGGCTCTTTCGAGTCGGCTTTTTTTTTAACAAAAAATCCTCATTCTGTGATCTGTCTTAGCTTGTGATCATTGAATAAATTTGCTAGATTGGTTAGAGAAAATTCATTCAAATTGTTTTTAGTTATTCTTTTTACCCATGGGCAGAGGCTAACCCTTGAAAAGACTATATTTGTTTGCCTGGTTGGTGTTTTTCATCTCCGGCCTGGGTTCAACATCCCTCGTCTTTGCAGTTGGAATTCCGGCCGTGGATTGCAGTCGTTGCCATCGGCCGGCAATTGACGCTGGCAAGGCCAAACGTTATGTCCATGCGCCATTTCTTTCGGGGAATTGCGCTACCTGCCATGTTGTAGGAGAGCAGGGCGCCGCAAAGAAAAATATGCCGCTAAAAGTCGTGCAACAAGAAAGGTTGAGTCAGCTGTCCTGGCTCAAAGGGAACCAGAGTTTTGCTACCGAGCACTGGGTCCTGATCCCGGCGGAAAAGCTGGTTGGCTCGCTTTATTATAGGGCCTGGGACGGGCGGGAAAGATCCCCTTTGCAGCCGCTTGCATTGCCAGCCTTGACAACCCTGGAAGGCAAAAAGCCCGAGTCGCGGCCTCCGGTCATCACCAGGGTCCGGGCCGCCGATGTGCGACGCGGGATTTCAACCACAGTCACGATTCGCTGGCAGACAGATGAGTTCAGCGACTCCGAAGTGCTTTATGGTCTCAACGGTATGGATTCCTCCAGTTCTGACGGAAGATTGACCCGCAATCACGAGATGATCCTGATGGGTCTGGATGCCAACCGGGAATACCGGTTTCAGGTGGCAAGTATGGATCTCTTCGGGAATCGCTCTCTTTCTGAAGTTTTCCGCTTCAGCACTGAGAAGACCTACCTGGAGCAGCAGGAACGGCGAGAATATCAGGGAGGGGAGGCTGAAGATATTCAGCTCACCAGCGAAGCTTATCGCCAGGGGCAAAACTACCTTCTGATCTTCAAGACGGATCGGCCGGTATCTCTGTCGCTGGGAGTCGAGCGCCCGACTGAGCCAGCTTCGAAAGAGGTGGAGGAGGACAGCCAGGTTGCTGCCGCCGGTACCGGCCATCCGCTGCTGAAAAGTCAGCTGGATACCAATAACCGGGTCTGCTATAAATGCCATTCTAGTTTTCAGGGTGGCTACTCGCACCCTGTCAATGTCTTTCCGAAAGCGGGAATGATCATACCCGACGACTATCCGTTGCTGCCCGATGGCCGCATCAGTTGTATGTCCTGCCATTCGGCGCACAGTTCAGATCTTGAATATCGGTTGATCAAAAAAAGGAAAAGCGAACTCTGTCGCGGTTGTCATCGTGACTATTGAAAATCATGATTTAACTCGTCTCTGAGAGGGCCTATGACGACAAGTAGCGGATTTAAAAATCGCAAAAAACTTAATCTGAAAGTCAAACAGGAATTTCAGCGCTGGCTGCTTTTTCAGGTTTTGATCACCGTTTGTATCAGTGCACTATTGGCGGCGGTTATTCTCTACTTTTATGCTCGTCAGGAAATTGTCAGTTCATTCTTCGATGCCCATGTCAAGCTGCGTCGGGTCAGTGACCTGCTCCTGCCGGTGGTTGCTGCCGGCTCCCTGGTCAGCCTGCTTGGCGGCGGCTTTTTGGCATTGTTTCTACCCCAGAAAATTGCCGGTCCGCTGTTTCGCATCGAGCGTGGTTTAAAGTCGGTCGCTGAGGGTGATTTAACGACAAAAATTGCTTTGCGCTCAGAAGATACCCTGCAGGATTTTGCTGCCAGCGTCAGTCAGACGGTGGAGTCCTTGCATGGCTCAGTCCTTGGAGCAAAAGCCAGCTGCAAACAGCTGGAGAAAGCGATCGCTGCAGGAGATCAGCAGCAGGTTGAAGCTGCCTTGAAGGCACATCAGCAACAGCTGGATAAGCTGACGACCTGAATTGTTCCGTCGTTCGGCAGTCCTGTGTCCTTGACATTAAGCCGGCAAACCTCATAGTTTTATAGATTTAGATTCAGAAAATCGTTTCAGCGGTTGGGGAAGACTGTGGGCAAGCGTTTTACCATTTTTCTGGTGCCTGATGACAATCAGCAGATCAGGCGTTTTCATCTCTCGCGGAGTCTTTTCTTTGTCGGGCTGGGATCCTGCGTTCTGCTGCTCGGGGTCTTTGCTTTTCTTCTCTACCGGCACTGGTCGGTCAGCCTGGATTATGCTGAATTGCAGCGCTTGCGGGTCGTTAATGGGGAGCAGCGGCAAAGCCTGAATCTGCTGGCTTTGAACATTGATGACCTGCGTCAGGATATGGTCGAGCTGTCGGCGACCGAAGCAAGATTGCGGCAGCTGGCCGAGCTGGAGAGCGCGACTCCCCTGGCCCCGGTCGCCATGGGGGGGATCCCGGAATCAGAGTCGGAAAGAGATTTGGGGGATCTTCAGCAGCGCATAAATCAATTGCAGGTTGCCATCGACCTGCGCCGCCAGAGTCAGGAAGATGTCCGTAATCTGCTCAACGACCAGGTCTCAATCAATCGGGCAACTCCCCAAGGCTGGCCGGTAAAAGGTTGGTTGACCTCCTATTTTGGAATGCGGAAATCACCCTATACGGGTCGTCGCAGTATGCATGAAGGCCTGGACATTGCGGCCAGCACTGGAACTTCTGTGGTCGCTACGGCCGATGGGGTGATTGTCCGGGTTGGCTATTCCGCGAGTTACGGAAAAATGGTCATGGTCGATCATGGCTACGGCTTTCGCACCCTCTATGGGCATAACTCGAAAAATGTCGTCAAGGTCGGCCAGAGGGTCAAGCGTGGCGACAAGGTTGCCGAAGTGGGCAACACAGGTCGCTCAACCGGTTCGCACGTACACTACGAGATCCTGCTGAATTCGGTTCCCATCGATCCCAGAGCATTTCTTTGACCCTTTTTCAGTCCGCCGCCAAGAAGATTTTCCCTGTCGAGAAATATTTTTCTCGTCTCCTGGAGTGGTCTGCAAAGCATGATAATCTCAGCGGTTTAAGCCCCTTTATTGCTTGTTCATGAAACTTTTCATGTGCTAAGATGCCCGCCATTCTTTTGCCTTGGGTAGAGGTTGAATTATCGCCTCGGCAGATTTTTTTCCTCGCCCAAGACCCTGAGATTCTTCTTTATCTGGAGTTATATAAAAAATGATTCGAAGTCTGGTAAAAAAATTAGTTGGCAGTAAAAACGAGCGGGAGCTGAAAAAGATGCAGCCGCTGGTTGACCAGATAAACGCCCTGGAAGCAGGTCTCGAACCCCTCAGCGATGAGCAGTTGCAGGCCAAAACCGGAGATTTCAAAGCACGCTTTGCCCAGGGAGAGACTCTCGATCAGCTGTTGCCGGAAGCCTTCGCTGTGGTCCGCGAGGCGAGCAAGCGGGCTCTCGGGATGCGTCACTTTGATGTCCAGCTGATCGGCGGCATGGTTCTGCACTCCGGAAAGATTGCTGAGATGAAAACCGGTGAGGGGAAGACTCTGGTCGCGACCCTGCCGACCTATCTGAATGCCCTGACCGGCAAAGGGGTCCACGTCGTTACCGTGAACGATTATCTGGCCAGCCGGGATGCCGAATGGATGGGACGCCTCTATAATTTTCTTGGCTTGAGCGTCAGCTGTATTGTCCATGGGCTGAACGACCAGCAGCGGAAAGAGGCTTATGCTGCAGATATCACCTACGGAACCAACAACGAATTCGGCTTTGATTATCTGCGCGACAACATGAAATTTGATCTGGAAGACTATGTGCAGCGGCCGCTGCACTATGCCATCGTTGATGAGGTCGACTCGATTCTTATCGATGAGGCCCGGACGCCATTGATCATTTCCGGCCCCAGCGAAGCCTCCAGCGAACTCTACTACATGGTTGACCGAATTATCCCGCGGCTGAAAAAAGGCGAGATCATCGAAGAGCGGGACGGCAAGATCGGGCAGACGGTCAAGCGCCATACCGGTGATTTTACCGTTGATGAAAAAGCCAAATCGGCTGCCTTGACCGAGGAAGGTGTCACCAAGGTCGAAAAGCTTCTCAATATCGATAACCTCTATGAACCGACAAATATTGAGCTGCTGCACCATGTCAATCAGGCCCTGAAGGCCCATGCCCTGTTCAAGCTGGATGTCGACTACGTGGTCAAAGAAGGCGAAGTGCAGATCGTTGATGAGTTTACCGGCCGGCTGATGCCGGGTCGGCGTTGGAGCGACGGCCTGCACCAGGCCGTTGAAGCCAAAGAAGGGGTCAAGATCGAAAGCGAAAACCAGACCCTGGCGACGATTACCTTTCAGAACTATTTCCGCATGTATGAGAAACTGGCGGGGATGACTGGTACTGCCGATACCGAAGCGGCAGAGTTCAATGAGATTTACAAGCTTGAAGTCGTCGTCATCCCGACCAATCGACCGATGCAGCGGATTGATACCCCGGATGTCATTTATAAAACGGAAAAAGAGAAATATTATGCCGCCGGGGACGATATCATCGCTGCCCATGAAAAAGGGCAGCCGGTTCTGGTCGGCACAATTTCGATTGAGAAGTCAGAGGTGCTCTCCGGGTTGCTGAAAAAACGTGGCATCCCGCACAATATTCTCAATGCCAAGCAGCATGAGCGGGAGGCCTATATCGTGGCCCAGGCTGGCCGCAAGGGAGCGATCACCATCGCCACTAACATGGCCGGGCGGGGAACCGATATCGTCCTTGGTGGCAATCCGGAAATGATGGCCCGCGCCGAAGCTGCCACGGCAGAAGACCCGGAGGCGGCTTATGCCGAAGCTCTGCCACGCTTTGAAGCGAGCTGCGCCAGGGAGAAGCAGGAAGTTCTTGAGGCTGGCGGCTTGTTTATTCTCGGCACCGAGCGGCATGAGTCGCGGCGCATCGACAATCAGCTGCGCGGCCGCTCCGGGCGGCAGGGCGACCCCGGTAAAAGTCGCTTCTATCTGAGTCTGGAGGATGATCTGCTGCGGATTTTCGGTTCCCAGCGGGTCGCTTTCGTGATGGAAAAACTGAAAATTCCGGAAGGGGAGCCGATCGAGCACGGGATCATCAGTAAGGCCATCGAAAATGCGCAAAAGAAGGTCGAGGCGCACAATTTTGATATTCGTAAGCATCTGATAGAATATGACGATGTCATGAATCGCCAGCGCGAGGTTATTTACTCGCAGCGTCGCGAGGTCCTCGGTGGTGATGAGCTCAAAGAGACGGTCCTCGGCATTGTCGAGGAGACCGTTGAGGATATCGTCGCTTCTTTCTGCCCGGAAAAGACTCCGGCGACAGAATGGGATTGGGTGCGGCTGTCAGAGGACTTCCTCAATCAATTCGCTTTCGAACCCGACTTCAGTCAGCTGGATCAGGAGCAGTGTCGGCAAACCGAATTGCTGGAGCTTCTGAAGGAGCAGGCCAGTGGCCGCCTGGAGATGAAGGCGGAAGAGTTCTCGGCGCCGATCATGGACCACCTGATGCGGGTCCTGCTGCTCCAATCGATCGACTCCCAATGGAAAGATCATCTGTTGTCTATCGATCACCTGAAAGAGGGGATTGGTCTGCGAGGCTATGGGCAGAAGAATCCGAAGCAGGAGTATAAGCGGGAAGCCTACAGCCTCTTCATGGAGATGATGGGCCGCATCCGTCAGGAAGTGCTGCAGAAACTTTATCGCGTGCAATTGGCCCGAGAAGAAGATGTCGATCGGATGGAGGCCCAGCGGCGCAAGCAGCAAATTTCATTGAATCGGGCCGGAGGTGAGGAACAGACGCGCAAGCCGGTCACTCGTGATGAAGACAAGGTGGGTCGCAATGACCCATGCCCCTGCGGCAGTGGAAAAAAATATAAAAGATGTTGCGGCTCCTGACATAGCGCGACAGACAGGTTGAGTGATGACCGAACAGATTGATCAGCAAAGCCCCGCCATACTTCTGGTTGATGATGTCCCTCTGATTCTCGATCTGCTCCAGGACATCCTGGAAAGTCAGGACCATCGCGTGCTCCGGTCTGAACTGGGCGCCAAGGTCACGGAGATTCTCGATCGGGAAAATGTCGGCCTGGTTTTCTGCGATGTCTCTTTGCCGGATATTCATGGCGTCGAGGTGTTGCGGATGATCAAGCAGCACACTCCGGAAATCCAGGTGATTATGATCTCCGGACAGCAGGATTTCGATGTCGCGCGTCAGGTACTGCGCGAACGGGCTCTCGATTACCTGGTCAAGCCGTTTTCCCAGGAGGAGGTGCTGGAGGCGGTCAAACAGGGGCTCGACGCCTACCATCATGCCCTGAACCAGAGTCAGGCGCGGCTGGAAGCGCAGCGGCGCATGACCGACCTGGTTCTGTTGAAACAGATCGGTGAAACCGCCAGCTCAGGCAGCGACCTGCAGGAGCTCTTCGATCAGATTCTCGACTCTATCGTTCATTCAGCCGACGTAGAAGTCGCTTCCCTGATGTTGATCAAAGAGGACGGATTGCTGCATATCGCTTCAGCCCGTGGCCTTTCCGAGAGCATTATCAATTCTGTTCGGGTCGCCAGCGGTGAAGGGATTTCCGGTCACGTCCTGGCCACCCGCGAGCCGGTGCTGATTTCCAATATTGCCCAGGACAGCCGCTTCAAAAGTGCCGGCCCGGTTGGCGCCCAGCGCTACAAAGATCAATCGTTGCTGTCGGTGCCGATTCAGATCAGGGATGAAATGGTCGGCGTCATCAACGTCAACAACAAGCGTTCTGGCGAGCCTTTTGATATTGAAGATCAGGAATTGCTGGTGGCGATCTCCAATCAGGTATCGTTGGCGATGGAAAACTTCAAATTGGTTAACCATCTGCGTCAGCAAGCCCTGACCCTGGAACGAACCAATGAAGATCTGGTGCGGATGAATCGGGCCCGGACCCGGCTGGTTTGCAACCTGTCTCACGAATTGAAGACCCCGCTGACCTCGATCATGGGCTATGTCGATCTGGCTCTGACCTTCTTTGCCCGCTTATCAGAAGAGGATTTTAAGGATTATCTGCAGCAGGTGCGGGAGGAGGGGGAGAATCTGGAAAAATTAATCACCGGCATGCTGCGGCTGTTCTCCATCGAGTCTGAGCGTGAGATCTGGCGCTGGAAATCGTTCGGTGTGCCCTGGTCGATCGCCGATTCATTTCAGTATTACAGCAAGAAAATGCTCGAACGGCAGATCAGCACCGACATCGATATCCAGGATGATCTCCCTGAGGTTTATGGGGATCAGGAGAAGTTCGGCATGGCCTTCAATGCGCTGATCGATAACGCCGTGAAGTTCAATTGCGATGGTGGTACGGTCAAGGTCAAGGCCGAGATTCGGGTCCATGATGACCTGGAATATGTTTATCTGCGCATCTTCAATAACGGTCACAGTATTCCCCTCGATGCACGGGAAACTATTTTTAATTCTTACACCCAGTTGGGCGACATTGACACCGAAAAACCGCATGGCGTTGGCATTGGGCTGGCGCTCGCCAAGGTTGTCATCGATCGGATGAAGGGCGATATCTTCCTGGAACCGGTCGAGGAGGATGGCACCAGCTTCGGCATGCTTCTGCCGACCGAGCAGACTTACAATCAGCTGAAGGCTTAGTTATGAGTCATATCGATCTTCCCGCTGGATTCCGTTTCGCCGGGATCGCCAGCGGCATAAAAAAATCGGGTAAATTGGACCTGGCCCTGATTTACTCGGAGCAGCCGGCCGACGCAGCCGGAACCTTTACTTTGAACAAGGTGATCGCGGCTCCCCTGCAGTTGACCAAACCAAGGATCGCCAAGGGGCGCTGCCAGGCGGTTTTGATCAATAGCGGCAATGCCAACGCCTGCACCGGTCAGCCCGGTCTGCAACTGGCGACAGAAACCAGCGGGCTGCTGGCAGCCGAGCTCGGTATCGACCAGGAGTTGATCGCCGTGGCTTCAACCGGGGTCATCGGCGTGCAGATGCCTTTGGCTCCCTTCAGCCAGGGGATTCCGCGCTTGAAGGAACAGCTTGCCAACGATCAGGCCTCCCGGGTGGCCGAAGCGATGATGACCACCGACGCCTATTCCAAGGTCGCCTCGGCCCGTGGTCGACTGGCCGGCGGCGAATATCATATTCTCGGCCTTGCCAAAGGGGCCGGGATGATTCATCCCAATATGGCCACTATGCTGGGCTTTGTCATGACCGATGCTGCGGTTTCGCCTGAACTGTTGCAGTCTGCTCTTTCCGCGGCGGTGGAGAAGAGTTTCAATTCGATCACGGTTGACGGTGATACCTCGACCAACGACATGGTGCTGCTGCTGGCCAATGGAGCCAGCGGCCTGGAGCAGATCGAAGCTGGATCTGAAGCCGGAGAAGAGTTCTGCCAGGCCCTGCAGCGGGTCCTCCTCGATCTTGCCAAGATGATTGTGCGCGATGGGGAGGGTGCCACCAAGTTGGTGCGGATTCGGCTGGTCGGCGCTGTGGATGAGCAGCAGGCCCGCACCGCTGCCTGTTCCGTGGCGACCTCTGAACTGGTCAAGACAGCTTTTTTCGGCGAGGATGCCAACTGGGGACGGATTATCGCCGCGGTCGGCTATTCCGGAGTTGAGGTTGACCAGGAGCGGATCGATATCAGCTTCAATGAGGTACCGGTGACGCGAAACGGGCTATCGACCGGGCCGGAACGAGAAGCGGAAGCATCCGAGGTGCTCAAGCTGGATGAATTTACCGTGACGATCGATCTGCATCAGGGCCGTGCTGAAGCCAGCTATTATACCTCTGACCTGACCTACGAGTATGTCAAGATTAATGCCGACTACCGTACCTGAGGAGATCGCCAGGCTCAATCCCGCCGCCTTTATCGATCATACGCTGCTGAAGCCGGATGCGACCCGGGACCAGATCAAACAGCTTTGTGAGGAGGCGGTTGAGGCTGGATTTGCCTCGGTCTGCATTCCACCGGCGTTTGTCCCCCTGGTCCATGATTGCCTGTACGGCTCAGAGGTGAAGGTTGGCAGCGTGGTTGGCTTCCCCTGCGGTTACCATGGTCTGCGGCAGAAGGTTCAGGAGGCCGCGGAGCTGGCTGCGGCCGGAGCGCAGGAGCTTGACATGGTCATCTGGCTGGCGCCTTTGCTGGAGGGGCGTTTCGCCGAGGTCGAAGAGGAGATTGCCCAGATCGTGCTGGCTGCGCCGGGAACCGAGGTCAAGGTGATTATTGAGTGCTGCTATCTTACCGCCGAGCAGAAAAAAAAGGCTACTGAACTGGTCATACAGGCCGGTGGAGCCTATGTGAAAACCTCGACCGGATTCGGCCCTGGCGGTGCTGCGCAGGAAGACGTCGTTTTGCTCGCCCGTGCAGCCGCTGGCCAAATTGGTGTGAAAGCAGCCGGGGGAATCCGCGATCTTGAGTTCTGTCATGCACTTTTGGCCGCGGGCGCCACTCGCATCGGTAGCAGTGCGGGGCTGAAGATTGTCCAGCAATGGCAATCACGCTACGGAGCGGTGTCAGGTTAATGGGCAAGCGGGCTGTTGTGATCGTTTTAGACGGGGTTGGTATCGGCGCCCTGCCTGACGCAGAGGCCTATGGCGATGCTCTGGCGGCCACTCTGCCACATGTGGCCGCTGCGGTCGGTGGCTTGGAACTACCGAACCTTGCCCGACTGGGGCTTGGCCACTTGGCAGAGATTGCCGGAGTACCGGCGGTAGGCACGCCACGGGGCGGATATGGGCGGATGATTGAGCAAAGCCCGGGGAAAGATTCCGTCACCGGTCATTGGGAGCTCGCCGGGGTCAGGCTCAAGCAGGCCTTTCAAACCTTTCCAATGGGTTTCCCCGATGAGGTGATCGACCATTTTACCCGGCTGGCCGGTTGCCGACCGCTTGGTAATTTCGCCGCCAGCGGAACTGATATCCTTCGCCAGCTGGGAGAGGAGCATCTGCGGACTGGCCGGCCGATCGTCTATACCAGCACCGATTCAGTCTTTCAGGTCGCTGCTCATGAGCAGGTTCTTCCTCCTGAACAGCTCTACCGCCTCTGTCAGGATATGGAGCAGGTTCTTTTAGCCTACAACGTCTGTCGGGTCATCGCCCGACCATTTGTCGGTGAGGGTGCCGGCAGTTTCCGACGCACGGCGGGCCGGCATGATTTCAGCCAGGCCCCTCCCGAGCCGACCCTGCTGGATCGCTTGCAGGAGCTCGGAATAACCACCTGTGGGGTGGGGAAGATCCATGATCTGTTCAGTGGCCGCGGTCTGGAAATGGCCTTGCCGACCCGCAGCAACGCTCATGGGATGGTGGAAACCCTGCGGGCGCTGGAGGAGGTTGAGTCCGGGCTGATCATGACGAACCTGGTTGATTTTGATATGCTTTACGGCCATCGCCTCGATGCAGTTGGTTTTGCTGCGGCCCTCACTGAGTTTGATCGCTGGCTGCCGGGGCTATTCTCTGCTTTGACCACTGAAGATCTGTTGATCATTACCGCCGACCATGGTTGTGATCCAACCACAACCGGGACTGATCACAGTCGGGAGTATGTCCCGCTGCTGGTCTGGAAAAAGGCTCTTCAGCAGGGGCGGGAGCTTGGGACCCGACAGTCGTTTTCTGATGTTGCCGCAACTGTGGGGGAGTTTTTTAATCTTCCTCAGATCTATGGCAAGAGTGTTCTGCCGGAGCTGGCAGGATGATTTAATATATGTCTATAATTACTTGCCTCATGCCTGTTGGGGGAAATTTTATGTTCAAAAGAATGGTATTGATACTTTTCGCCATGACCTGGTGTGGATCTTGGGCCGGCGCAACAGAGCTTCAGGTTGAAGAGGCCAGAATTACCACAGCGATTGTTGATCAGATGCCGATCGACTCCATCAGCTCTTATCCTGCTGATTACGGTAAGCTGTTCTGCTTTACCAGAATCATCGGCGCTCAGGAAGAGACCGAGGTCACTCATGTCTGGTTGTATCAGGGTGACGAACTGGCCAGGGTGACATTGCCGGTGCGTTCGAGCAACTGGCGCACCTATTCGTCCAAGCGGTTTCTACCGCAGTGGGCGGGGCAATGGCGGGTGCTCATTTTGGATGCAGAAGAGCAGAAACTCACCGAGGTTGCATTTACCCTTGAATAGTTTATAAAGGGAAAACAACAAGAAAGGCGACCCTTTAAGGTCGCCTTTCTTGTTGTTTTTGCGGGCTGGTGAGCTAAGCCTATTTCTTTTTACCCTTGGCTGCGCGGGCTTTGGCCAGGTTGTCTGCCAGGCCACGATCGACTGCCATCTGCCGCCGGCGTTCTGAATAGCTTTTGGCGGCCAGGGACTGGCTGCGAGGGATATCGAACTGCTTGCGATATTCAGAGGCGGTCATTTCGTGAGAGGTTTTCAGGTGGCGGGAGAGGGTTTTGAACCCTTTGCCGCAGATCATGCAGT
>CAMYNR010000167.1:0-37246 GCA_947259715.1 uncultured Desulfuromonadales bacterium | reverse complement strand
ATCTTTCCCGAAAGCCTTTTTGCGAGAAACAGCCGGGGTGTCTTCGGTTGTTTCCGCAGTTGCAACGGCCTCGCCTTTTTCCAAAGCAGAAAGGGCTGCATGAACTTCGCTCAGTTCCTGAATTAATTCTTCTTTTGACATAGGGGTTGTCGATGCGTGAGCAGCAATGATTTCAGCAGCCTTTTCCATGATTGTTGCCATGTTTTTCCTCCTTTAGGGATGGATGTTATAAATCTTACTCGAAAAAGCATCCCCTCCTGATGTAATATAATCAAGGCTTCTTTTTAATTTGTGCCACAGATTAAATCAACAAAAATCAGCAAATTTCTAAATATAAATAGTGTAAACATTGTTACTCTACTTAGATAACATATTTTAACAGATTGACAATCTAGAAAATCCAATACGGTCATTAGTTAAAACACCAGTCTGGAGTCCGTGCTATGAGCATCAGGGAGACAATTGAACAGCGTGAACTGGAAACGCTTGCTCCTTTTGCTTGTCGGAGTGTTGAGTCGCGCGGACGTAAGTATAAAATAAAGCCTTGCTCTATACGTACAGTCTTTCAGCATGATCGTGATCGAATCCTGCATTGTAAGTCGTTTCGACGGCTCAAATACAAAACGCAAGTATTTTTATCGCCGGAGGGCGATCATTATCGAACCCGATTGACGCACACCCTTGAAGTATCTCAAGTTGCCCGCACCATAGCGCGTGCTTTAAGACTCAATGAGGATCTCACCGAAGCCATCGCTCTGGGGCATGACCTCGGTCATACACCATTTGGACATGCCGGCGAGCGGGTCCTTGAAGAACTGGTGCCAGGCGGCTTTCATCATGTCCGGCAGAGTCTGCGTGTGGTTGACCTGCTGGAAAAAGAGGGCCGTGGGCTGAATTTGACCCATGAGGTGCGTGATGGCATTCTCAAGCATTCAAAAGGGCAGGGCGGTCTGTTGACGCCCGCGGCCGGGGTTCGCGCCGCTACCCTTGAGGGGCAGGTTGTCCGTCTGGCGGATATCATCGCCTATGTCAGTCATGATCTGGACGATGCGATCCGGGGCGAAGTGATTCGCCAGCAGGATGTCCCAGAGGATATCGTGCAGCTGATAGGGGTGCGTCATTCCCAGCGAATTGATCGCATGGTCCGCGACCTGCTGGAATCTACCCTGGCTGGAGGGGGAGAGGTTATCTGCCTGTCCGCTGAGATGGATGCTGCGATTCGTGCCTTGCGCAGCTGGCTGTTTACCCATGTTTATCGGTCTGAACAGGTGCATGATGATTTTATTAAGGCATCTCACTTGCTGCGGGAGCTGTTTCTTTATTTTCTGGACAACGAAACGACCTTTCTCGCCCATGGTGGCCGGCGCTTTGAGGGGGACAGTCTTGAGGTCGCTGTAGCTGATTTTATTGCCGGAATGACCGATCGGTTCGCTGTCGCTCTTTATCACCAACTGTTCCTGCCTCAGCCCTGGCGGGTGCTTTGATGTTTGGTAACTTATTGAATTTCCCTAAGGAAGATCTTGACAGTTAAAATTCTCTATGATAGTTTTGGGGCCAATTTTTTAAAAATGCGGCAGGGTTGTTTTTGTGGGATTAGCAGGCAGTAGCGCTGAAAGGAAGTTGCTCTTCAGATTGGATAAGGTCGGCTTTGTTTTGAGCCTGTCCCATGTCGTTGAAATCTGTAAGCGGATTGACAATGATCTGAATCTGTCCTGCAGGGATTTGCCGCAAGGAATTATTGGCGCATTGCATTTTCGCCAGACGCGCATTCCGGTGGTCGATCCCACCATCCGTCTGGATGTTTCTTCGCCAGTGCCGCTTCAGGAAAAGGCCATTCTGGTTTTGAAAAGCGCTGAAGGCAATTGGGGCCTGTTGGTCGATGAAATCGTCGGAATCAAAGCGGGGGAACAGTTCGACGATTGCCCGCTCCCCCCTCTGCTGAAAGGGGCTTTGAGCAGCTACTATCAAAAAATATTGCTGTGTGAGGATGAGCCTTTCATTGTATTTGAGCCGGAACACTATTATGGTTTAGCAGGAAGCAATCGGTGAAACGGCTCGGCCTGTTTCAGTTTGCGGGATTTCGCTACGCGGTGCCGTTGCCAAGATTGTTGCGGGTCGTCCATCGTTGTCGTTGTTTTCCCCTGCCGCGGCTGCCGCATGGTGTCATGTCGGTGTTAGTCGATGAGTCTCGTTTGGTGCCATTGTTGAACCTTCATGAGCTGTTGTTTGCCCATGGCGCAGCGGCGACCAGCGCGGATTACGTTGTGCTGATTGAATCTGAGGCCGGTAGGATTGCCTTGCCGGCCGATACGACAAGCAGAATTGTACCAGAAGCAAAAGGGCGGATTATCTCCCTTGACGAAACGGATGCGGCAGCCAAATCTGGTGAATTTCACTACCAGCGGAATAGGTTTGCTATTCTGGATGTCGATAATCTGATAATGAGCTTGCTTCAGACCTTCGGAATTCCGGAGGTCTCATCTCCTGGTGCGGGAGGCATCAATGACTAAAAAGCTGCTGCTGGCCGATGACAGTGTGACGATTCAAAGAGTCATCGGTATTATCTTTGCCACTGAAGATTATCAATTGCTGGTCACTGACAATGGTGATGACGCATATGTAAAAGCCCAACAAGAAGTTCCTGATCTGGTTATCGCAGATGTTTCGATGCCCGGTAAGGACGGTTTTGAGCTTTGTGAAACGCTGAAAAACGATCCTCGGCTGGCAAACACCGCAGTCCTTTTGCTGCCCGGAACCTTTGATCATTTTGATGAAGATCGGGCGCAAGCGGTTGGAGCTGACGGCTGGCTGTCGAAGCCATTTGAATCCCAGGCCTTGCTGGATAAAGTCGAACAGCTGCTGGCTGCCGAGCCTGCTACCCCTGCGGCTTCCGTACAACCGCAGGAGGATGAGATTGCCGAACCGGCAGAAAATCTGTCGGGAGGGGAGTCCGTATCGATTCTTGCTGCGGCCAGTGCTACAGGCGCTGCCTTTTCGGAGCTTGAGGCAGATCCTGCTGCTGAGCTTGAACTCGAGTTTGACTCTGAGGTTGAAGAGACTACCTCTGAGGTTGAAGAGACTACCTCTGGGGTTGAAGAGACTACTTCTGAGGTTGAAGAGACTACCTTTGAGGTTGAAGAGACTACCTTTGAGGTTGAAGAGACTACTTCTGAGGTGGGCGCTGCTGACTTCGGCCTTGAGTCGGTGGACACGGCCGGTTCGGAACTAGCGACGGAAGAAACCGCGACGGAAGATATCTGGGACGCAATTTCCTTTGAAGATGACGAGTTGGAGCCTGCCGCAGCTGAAGCGGAACAGACCAGCTCTGAAAAGATTGAAGCCGCTGGTAGCGAGGAGCTTGCGCCTGCGGAGACAGAACATCCTGAGGCTGAGCTGAATATTGATGCCGAATCTATCGGTTTCGCTGCGGCGGAAGAAACTGAGCCGAGCCTGGAGTCTTCTGCAGGTTTTAACAGCTTTGTCAGTGACAGTGATGATCTGCTTGACCCCGAACCAATGGAGCAGGTCGAGACGGTCGGTTCTGAAGAGGTCTCGGCAACGTTGGAAAAGGCGCCTGCTGCTGGACAGGCTCTAGCGGAGCCGTTCGTACTGGAGCCGGAGGAGCCGGCGCTCGATACTGCTTTCGCGGAGAGTCTGGACCCTGCAGCACCGGTCGTGGAGGGCAGTGGCGATACAGAGCGACAAGATGGGCTACCTGAAGGGCTGGCCCTGGCTGATGCCGAGGTGGATGCCGAGGAGGAGATTCTCGAACTGGCTGAGGAAGATATCCTCACCGAAGAGCCACTGACGGAAGTTGATGCCGGAGAGGCTGGTGGAGAAATTGGTGAGCCTTTAAGCACTGCAGATGCTGAAGATGGTGTTTTCGTGCTGGCAGAAGAAGAGCAGCAAGGGATCGACCAGCCGCTGACTGAACCTGAGATGAGTCTGACGCAGAGCGAGTCGGAGGCGGAAGAGGCTGCCGCTGGGTTGGAGTTTGTCGAGGAGCCTGTGGCGGAAGAGGAGCCTGTCAATCAGGAGGCCGAGGAGGATGACGGCTTTTTCTTCGATGCCGCTGGCGATGAAGAAGAGGAACCGGCTGTGGCTGAAACCGCCGCTGAGGAGACAGTCGACGAGCCAGGTGAAGCAGTAGCGGGACTGGCTGCTGCCGGAGTTGCGACAGGGGTCGCGGCCACGGCTCTGGCGGCTGCCCCGGATGTCTCCGATGAGGCTCCCATCGAGCAGGTCGAGCAGCAGCTCCGGGAGTTGTCTGAAGAGGACCTGAAGGCTGTCGTTGCCAAGGTTGCCGGACCGATGATCGAGAAACTCGCCAATGAAATGCTTGAGCAAATCGCCTGGGAGGTGGTTCCCGACCTGGCCGAGTCGATGATCCGGGAAGAGATCCGTCGCCTCAAGCAGGGTGTTGAATAAAGCTGCTCCGCAAGGCAGATAATCGCTCTCCAAGGGGGGAGGCAGGGAGATCTTGACTTCCTTGCCTCCCCCCTTTATTGTCCCCCGAATATATTCATTTCATCATAGTTTTCAATAAAGAGGATCTGGGCAACATGAAAAAAGAACTGCCTAAGGGGTACGAGCCGGCTCAAGTTGAGCAGAAATGGTTTGATGTCTGGGAACAGCGGGGTGATTTTCACGCCGATGAAACCTCTGCCAAACCGCACTATTCTATTGTTATTCCGCCACCTAATGTCACCGGCGTGTTGCACATGGGGCATGCTCTCAACAATACTCTGCAGGATATTCTCTGCCGCTGGAAGCGGATGACCGGCCATGAAGTGCTCTGGATGCCCGGCACCGATCACGCCGGAATTGCCACCCAGAATGTGGTTGAAAAACAGCTCGCGGCGGACGGTAAGGATCGTCATGACCTCGGCCGGGATGAGTTTGTTCAGCGGGTCTGGCAGTGGCGTGAAGAGTCCGGTGGCCAGATCATCAATCAGCTCAAACGGCTGGGTGCCTCCTGTGACTGGCAGCGTGAGCGTTTCACCATGGATGAAGGGTTGTCCAAGGCGGTCCGCGAAGTTTTTGTCCGCCTCTACGAGGACGGTCTGATTTATCGCGCCAATCGTCTGATCAACTGGTGCCCCCGTTGTCACACGGCGCTTTCTGATCTGGAAGTCGAGCATGAGGATAAGCAGGGCAATCTCTGGCATCTGCGCTACCCGGTCAAGGACAGTGAGCAAGTGCTGGTGGTTGCGACGACCCGCCCTGAAACCATGCTCGGAGATACCGCAGTGGCGGTCAATCCCGAAGATGAGCGTTATCGGGAGCTGATCGGCAAGACAGTGCTGCTGCCGCTGGTCGATCGGGAGATTCCGATCATCGCAGATGACTATGTCGATATGGAGTTCGGTTCCGGCGCGGTGAAGATCACCCCGGCCCATGATTTCAATGACTTTGAGATCGGCAAGCGGCATGAGCTGGAGAATATCAACGTCCTTGACGAGTCGGGCGTCATCAATGAAAACGGTGGGCCCTACCATGGGCAGGAGCGCTACCAGGCACGCAAGAATGTGGTTGCCGACCTGGATGCCAAGGGGCTGCTGGAGAAGGTCGATGATTATTCCAATGCGGTCGGCGAATGCTACCGTTGCAAGACGATCATCGAGCCTTATATGAGCAAGCAGTGGTATGTCTCGGTTGGCCCGCTTGCCAAGGAGGCGATCAAGGCAGTTGAAGGGGGCGATACCAAAATTGTCCCGGCGCAGTGGGAGAAAACCTATTACGAGTGGATGTACAACATCCAGGATTGGTGCATCAGTCGCCAGATCTGGTGGGGCCATCGCATTCCGGCCTGGTACTGCGACGACTGCGAAGCGATCACCGTCGCCATGGACGATGCGACGTCCTGTAAGAAGTGCGGCAGCAGCAACATCCGCCAGGAGACTGACGTGCTCGACACCTGGTTCTCTTCGGCGCTCTGGCCCTTTTCCACTATGGGCTGGCCGGAAAGAACCGAAACCCTGCAAAAATTCTATCCGACCAGCTGTCTGGTCACCGGTTTTGATATTCTCTTCTTCTGGGTTGCGCGGATGATGATGATGGGCCTCAAGTTCATGGAGCAGGTCCCCTTCAAAGAGGTCTACATCCATGCCCTGGTGCGCGACGCTCATGGGCAGAAAATGAGCAAGTCGAAGGGTAACGTCATCGACCCATTGACCATTGTCGACGAGTACGGCGCGGATGCTTTCCGCTATACCCTCTGTGCGTTTGCTGCCATGGGCCGGGACATCAAACTTTCCACCGAACGGATTGGCGGCTACCGGAATTTCGTCAATAAGCTCTGGAATGCCAGCCGGTTCGCCCTGATGAATTTGGAGGATTTCGACCCTTCGGCAGAAAGCCTCGCCGACTTTGAGCTGTCTCTGGCCGATCAGTGGATTCTCGATCGGTTCGCAAAAACAGCAGCTGAGGCCAATCAGGCCCTTGCCGATTATAAATTCAACGATGTCGCCAGTACTCTCTACTCCTTTACCTGGCATGAGTTCTGCGATTGGTATGTGGAGCTGAGTAAGCAGGATCTTTATGGCGATGATGCAAACGCCCGCCGCAGAGCTCAGACCGTGCTTTACACTGTCCTCGAAGGCTTATTAAGGCTGTTACATCCGGTCCTGCCTTTCGTTACTGAAGAGATCTGGCAGGCGCTGCCTGGTGAGCGCCCCTGCATTTCAATCATGCAGGCCGATTATCCGACTGGCGGTATTGCGACCATCGATCCCGCCGCGGTGGACCGGATGGAACTGCTGATGGAGGTGATTCGGGCGATCCGCAACATTCGGGGCGAACTGGATGTGCCGCCCGGCAAGCGGATCGCTGTCGCTCTCGATGCAAAGTCGGCCGCGTCCGTCACCGCCATCAATACAGGCCAGGCGTATATCAAATCCTTGGCGCGGGTAGAGGAGTTGCAGGTCGCGGTCGGCCTGGAACATCCGAAGCAGGCGTCTACCCAGGTCGCTGGCGATGTCGAGGTGCTTATTCCTTTGGCCGGGCTGATCAATGTCGCCGAAGAGGAGCTGCGCCTGAACAAAGAGATCGCCAAGGTTGAAAAAGACGTTGGGTTTTTCAACAAGAAACTCTCCAACGAGAAGTTTGTCGCCAATGCGCCGCCACAAGTTCTGGAGAAAGATCGCGGCAAGCTCGCGGCAGCCGAAGAGAAACTCACAATTTTACGCCAGAGCCTGGATAAAATATTGGCTCTGAAGCCTTAAGACTCATGGCCGGCAAGGGGGAATCCTTTCCGGCCATTTTTTATCACCCGGTTCCAACCCGCCTCCACGCTTCACTCAGCCTGCCAGCTGAGGATTAGAATTCATCTATTTCGGTCTTTTTTTGTTTAATTTTTTAATAATGTTTAGTATACAGTATACGATTTCATTTCATCTATATGGATCGCTTCAGCTTGGCTGAATAAACTATTTTCGTTTAGACACCGAAAGGATGTCGCTGATGCTTAGGAGGATTGAACACTGGCGGGGGCCGCCATGGAGAGAGCTGGCTCAGTTTCAGAAGGAGCGACGTGCCGGGCCTTGAGCCGCCCGTAACAGGCCGTTAGTGATTGAATCAAGGAAAGGCAGTTCCCTGATCGGCAATCAATTCACATTCTCGAGGGAAATGACACTATGCATTTGACAACAAGTACTGTGGGACGAAAAGTTCTGATGGCGGTAACCGGCCTGCTTCTGGTGGGGTTCATTATCGTTCACTTGCTCGGTAACCTGTCAATCTTTGCCGGCACCGAGGCCATCAACATTTATGCTGAAAAGCTGCACAGCCTGGGACCGGTCGTCTGGATCTTCCGTGCTGTGATGCTGGCGCTGTTCGCCGTGCACATTACCTTCGGCATTCAACTGTCGATGGAAAACAGCACCGCTTCTCCGGAAGCTTATGCTATTAAAAAGCGGCAGATTACCACTTTCTCGGCAGAGTCGATGATCTACACTGGCGTTATTCTGCTGGTTTTCGTGGTCTATCACCTGCTGCACTTCACCATGCACGTTGTCCATACCGATGCCACCGACGCGATCAACACCCTGGTTAACGGGCGCCCGGATGTGTACTCGATGGTCAAGCTCAGTTTTGAAAAAGCATTTGTTTCGCTGGTTTACATCGCTGCCATGTTTGCTCTGTTCTTCCATTTAGGTCATGGCCTCTCCAGCTTCGTTCAGACTCTCGGTTTCAATAACGGCCCGAGTCAGAGCAAGGTGATTGCCGTCGGTAAATTGGTGGCTGTTGTCTTCCTGATCGGTTACGCGATGATTCCGTTTGTCTTCCTCGTTGGCATTAAGTAAGGGGGTTTATTGATGATTCTCGATGGAAAAGCACCCACAGGTCCAATTGAAAAATCCTGGGATAAACACCGCTTCGACATGAAGCTGGTGAACCCGGCGAATAAGCGTAAATTTAAAATTCTGATGGTCGGTACCGGTCTCGCAGGTGGCGCTGGCGCTGCTTCGCTGGGCGAGCTTGGCTATAATGTTGAAGCCTTCTGCTATCAGGACAGCGCCCGTCGCGCTCACTCGATTGCTGCTCAGGGCGGAATTAACGCGGCCAAGAACTATCCGAACGATGGTGACTCCATCTATCGTCTGTTCTACGATACCATCAAGGGTGGTGACTTCCGCGCCCGTGAAGCTGACGTCTGGCGTCTGGCTCAGGTGTCGAATAACATCATCGACCAGTGTGTTGCCCAGGGTGTGCCTTTCGCCCGTGACTACGCTGGATACCTCGACAACCGCTCTTTCGGTGGCGCACAGGTCTCCCGGACTTTCTACGCCCGCGGTCAAACCGGTCAGCAGCTGCTGCTCGGTGCCTACTCGGCGCTCTCCCGTCAGGTGAAAGCTGGAACCGTTAAGCTGCATCCGCGCACCGAGATGGTTGATTTGGTGGTGGTTGATGGCGTGGCTCGCGGGATCACCGTGCGTAACCTGATCACCGGCAAGCTTGAGTCCCACTGGGGCGATGCCGTGGTCCTGGCGACCGGTGGTTACGTCAACGTCTTCTATCTCTCCACCAACGCCATGGGTTGTAGCGTCACCGCTGCCTGGAAGGCTGCCAAGAAGGGCGCCTACTTCGCCAACCCCTGCTATACCCAGATTCACCCGACCTGTATCCCGCAGCATGGTGACAAGCAGTCGAAGCTGACTCTGATGTCCGAATCGCTGCGGAACGACGGTCGTTGTTGGGTACCGAAGAAGAAGGAAGATTGCGACAAGGCTCCGGGCGACATTCCGGAAGAGGATCGCGATTACTACCTGGAGCGGAAGTATCCCTCCTTCGGAAACCTGGCTCCGCGGGACATCGCTTCCCGGGCCGCCAAAGAGCAGTGTGATGACGAGCGTGGCGTCGGCCCCGGCAAGCGTGGCGTTTACCTCGACTACCAGACCGCCATCGATCGCGTTGGTGAAAGCACCATCGCCGAGCGCTACGGCAACCTGTTCGAAATGTACGAGAAGATCACCGACGAGAACGCCTACCAGCGTCCGATGCGTATCTACCCGGCTCCGCACTATTCCATGGGCGGTCTCTGGGTCGATTACAACTGCATGAGCAACGTTCCCGGCCTGTTCGTTCTCGGTGAGGCCAACTTCTCGGTTCACGGCGCCAACCGTCTCGGTGCTTCGGCACTGATGCAGGGGCTGGCCGATGGTTACTTCGTTATTCCTTACACCATCGCCAACTACCTGGCCGGGATTACCCCGGGTACCATCAAGGAAGACCATCCGGCATTTAAAGAGTCGGTCGATCAGGTTGAGGAAGACATCAACAAGCTGCTCAACATCAACGGCAAGAAGACCGTCAGCGAGCTGCACCGTGAGCTTGGCAAGGTTATGTGGGAAGATGCCGGCATGGCGCGTAGTGATGCCAGCCTCAAGAACGCTCTCCAACGGATTCCGGAAATTCGCGATGAGTTCTGGAACAATGTCAACGTCACCGGTGAAGCTGGCGAAATCAATCAGCAGCTTGAAAACGCCGGTCGCCTGGCTGACTTTCTGGAGTTTGCCGAAGTCTTCGCAAAAGATGCATTGCATCGTGAAGAATCTTGTGGTGGTCACTTCCGGACTGAGCACCAGACCGATGATGGTGAGGCGATGCGTGATGACGAAAACTTCGCCTATGTCGGTGCCTGGGAATTCAAGGGTGTAGACAAAGAACCTGAGCTGCACAAAGAGCCCTTGAAATTCGAAAACGTCAAGCTTGCTGTGAGGAGTTATAAATAATGAACCTGACATTGCACGTATGGCGCCAGAAGGGGCCACAGGATAAGGGAAAGCTGGAAACTTACCAGGTCAAAGGGGTCAGCGAAGATCAGTCCTTTCTCGAGATGCTCGATGATCTCAACGAAGATCTGATTAAGGGCGGCAAAGATCCGGTTGCTTTCGATCATGATTGTCGGGAAGGGATCTGCGGGATGTGTTCGCAGGTCATCAATGGCAAGGCTCATGGCGGCCAGGAGCGGACCACCGTCTGCCAACTGCACATGCGTTCTTTCAATGATGGCGATGAAATATTCATCGAGCCCTGGCGGGCGCGGGCATTTCCGATTCAAAAAGATTTGATTGTTGATCGGAACGCCCTCGAAGTGGTCATGCAGTCCGGTGGCTACACTTCCTGCCACACCGGCGGTGTTGCCGATGGCAACGCTATTCTGATTCCCAAACCGGATGCAGATTATGCTATGGATGCGGCGGAATGTATCGGCTGCGGTGCCTGTGTCGCTTCCTGCCCGAATAGCTCGGCCATGCTGTATACCAGTGCCAAGGTCGCCCAGTTGGCGGTTCTGCCGCAAGGTAAGGGTGAGGCCAAGGCCCGGGTGAAAAACATGACCGAAGCCATGTTGGATGAGGGCTTCGGTAACTGCACCAACCACTATGAGTGCCAGGAAGCCTGCCCGAAAGGGATTAACGTTAAGTTTATTGCCAAGCTTAACCGCGAATATATGAAGTCGATGGTTTAATCCTCGGCTCTTTGGTTCAATTTTTCATGGGCGGCCTTTCGAGGCCGCCTTTTTTTATTAAAAATATTCTTATAAAAACGCAAGTCATGCTAGGATGCCATCTCGAAAATTAGATAACTCAAATATCCTGAAGCTACACAGGTTCCAGAAGATGAAAAAATGGTTCGGGAAAATTACCAGGCCTTCCAGGACAGCTGGGTCAACTCACCCGGAAAAGGCCGACCCAGCCTCTCTGCCCCTCGCCCCGGGCCACGGCAGTGGTATCGAAGCGCCACGTTGGCAGTCCATAATCGAGCAACTCCATGCCGGATCTCAGCTGCAATTGGACATTCTCAGGCAGGCCCTGAATCTATCCTCTGCTGTTCTCCTTTGGGCTGGCCCCACCCCTGACCAATTGTCGGTCTACAGTTTCTCTGGCGCGCAAGATCGGTTGCTTCCCGGTCCCTATCGCCTTGGTACCGGAGTAACCGGCGCTGTTCTGAAAGAGCGCAGCGAACTGTTGCTTGCCCCCATCAGTTCAACATCGCCAAAGATTCCTTGTTATCGAAGCCATGATCAGGTAGGCAGCCTGATGGTCATTCGTCTGCCTTTGCCCCAAGAGGGCAGCTGGACCGGTAACTTAGCCCTGCTCTGCCTCGATCGTTCCGACCCTGCTGAGTGGAGCGCTTCGGACCAGCAAATGGTTAGATTGACCGCGGAAAAATTGGCCGCAGATGCTGTCCAGGCCCGCGCCCTTTACCAGAGTGATCGCGAGCAACACGCTTATCGGCGGGCTTTTGAAGGGTTACAAAAATTAAACGCCGCCCTAGGGTTGAACTCGGCTTTTGAAGCAAGTGCCAGGGCGATCCGCAGTATTGTTCCCGCCGATTTTATCGGCCTGAGCCTCGCTGAGGGGAAGCGGCACCGGATCGCTTATGTGGAAGGTGAGAATGCCCCGGAATTGCAAGGCCAGAGTTTTCCCATTGATCAGGGGCTGGTGGGGAAGGTCTTGAAGTACTCGACCAGTTTGCCGGAAAATGCTGATTACAACGGCACTTCTCCGGTTTTCAGCCCCGCTCACCTGTTTGCCGAATACCGTTCCTTGATGATCGTGCCACTCAAACAGGAGGGTGGTGGGAGTATCGGTGCGCTGATCGTCGCTTCCAGGCAGCAGGGAAAGATCAGCAGCAGCTGTCGGACGATTTTGGAATTGGTAGCTGCCCAGGTGACGGTGAAAATCGATCTGGCGCATGCCCATGAACAGATCAATCGCCTGGCCACCATCGACAGCTTAACCGGCATCGCCAATCGCCGGGCTTATCAACGTGGGTTTGAGGCCATGTTGGAACGGGCCCGCCGCCAGTCCACCGAATTGTACATCGTACTTTGCGATATCGATCATTTCAAGGGGATCAATGACCGTTTCGGCCACCCGGTTGGGGATGAAGTTCTGCGCCAGGTGGCGAAATTATTCGACCGCGTGGTGCGTACGGTTGATCTGGCTGCGCGCACCGGTGGGGAAGAATTTGCCATTCTTCTGGAAGATACCGACAAGCGTGGCGCATGGAAGGCTGCCGAACGGCTGCGCGAATTTGTCGAAGCGTTAAAGGTACAGGCTGGCGGACAAATGGTCCCGGTGACAATTTCCCTGGGGATTGCCGCATTTCCAGGGGATGGTAATAGCCTGGAGAAGTTGGTCAGTTGCGCCGACAAAGCCCTCTACCGGGCAAAGGAAACTGGTCGCAACCGAACCCTGGTCTACAGGGATATGGAGACCTAGTACCCTGTAGCCCATAGAATGTCGCAAGATTGCGCAGGATTTTGGTGGGGCAATAAGGCGTGGCTGATGGCGCATAGCCGTAGCTATGCAACTTCAGACACAACGCTGTTGGCGCCTCAAAAGACCAGCAAGGTTCGATAGTTTATGGGGTACAGGGTACTCGCAGGCCAACTAAGTTTTTCGTAGCAGGACGGTACTGAATTCGCTCAGCATCTGGTTTTTCACCAGGGTGCAGCCGAGTCGCTGGTATTTCTGTCGGACCGCAAAATTGTATTCCCAGAGAATTCCCGAGAGGAGCAGCTGCGCCCCCGGAGCGGCCAGACCGACCATCTTTTCAGCGACATCCAGCAGAATGTCACCATAAATGTTCGCCAGCAGCAGGTCGAAAGGTTTTGCCTCCAGTTGCTCCAGGGTGCCGCAAAGATGCTCCGTTTTATCGCCAACGTTGTTCAGAGTGCAATTGATCCGGCAATTTTCAACCGCAGCCTCTTCAATATCAACACAACTGGCCCTCCCCGCGCCGAGCTGCAAGGTGGCGATAGCGAGAATCCCGGTTCCGCTGCCAAGGTCGAGCACTCTCTCCCGGCCGGTAAAGTGCATCTCTTCCAGCAGTTTAAGGCAACTGTCAGTCGTTTCATGTTCTCCTGAACCGAAAGCGCCGCGCTCCATCAGCAGGGTCATGCGAGTGTCATCCGGAATCGGCTCGCCTGGTGGCTGTATGCGGAACCGGTTGCCGATCAGGAACGGTTGATAATTTTCATTCATAGCGATCTCCGCTGGTTCAGGCGACACAGATAAAGTTATCGCCTTCGACAAGATTATGTTGCGTGCACCAATCGCGAATCCGCTGACGCGCGCCTCTGGCGCCGACGGCCACCAGGATTTTGTTCGGGATTGCCTTAAGCTCTCCCGGTGCATGAACCTTGGCGTCATGAATCGATTGTCCGATCTTTTTCCGGTCGACATCGATCCAGGCTGCGACTTCAATGCCCGCCTGTCGCAGCAGCTTTCGCCAGGCTTTTCCTTCAGGGCCCAGGCCCCAGATGGCGACAGCGGATTCAGCAGCAAGGAAAACCTTTTTAAGATAGTGGGCCTTGCAGGCGCGAAAGGCCGCTTGCGAGCAATTCGCGGCGGTGCGGGTCAGTCTTTGCGGACGGTCGCGCCAGTAAAGAAGGGTGTCCGGCAGACGCTCAAAGTTCGCGCCAGACTGGGCCATGCGCAGCCAAAGGTCGTAGTCTTCCGCCCATTCCTGCTCAAAGTAGCCACCAAGCTGCATGACCAGCTGTTTTCGATAGACGACGCTGGGATGGGCAAAAGGGGATTCAACATAGATGTTGCGGCTGATGTCGCTGGGCGTTAACAGCCCGTTCTGCCATGTTTCATAGGCCAGCATGCCGGAACGCAGTTGCGGCCGTGGAATGTGGCGGACACAGCAGGCAACAAGGTCAAGGTGAGGAGCCTGCTGCAGCCGAGCGACCTGTTTTTCCAGCCGGCGAGGATGGGCAATATCATCCGCATCGAACCTGGCAACAAGTTCGGCGCTGCAGTACTGCAGACCAGTATTAAGGGCGCTGACCAGGCCGGACGCGGATTGGTGGTGGACCCGTATGCGCTGATCCCTGGCCGCCGCCTGATCGAGGATCTGAGCGGTTGCATCCTGGGAGCCGTCATTGACAACGATCAGTTCCCAGTTTTGCAAACTCTGCCGGCGGATCGATTTCAACGCTGCCGGCAGATGGACCTCTTCATTGCGCGCCGGCAGCAGAATCGAGACCAGGGGTCGGGTCATATCCCTGTTCCTTTGAGCAGAAGCAGAATAATCGTGTAGCTGAAGGCCGAGCAGAGCGTCGAGAGCATGACGATTGAGCCGGCCAGCTCTGCGTCGCCTTTCATCTGGTGGGCCATGATATACGTGGCGGTGGCCGCCGGAGTTCCAGCCATTAAAATGCCGACCCCCAGGTCTGTCCCGCGGACACCGAAGTTCCACAGGAGCAGGGTCGCTGCCGCCGGCAGAACCATCAGCTTGACGCCGCTCGACAGGCTGGCCAGGAGAAGATCCCCTTTCAGTCGTGCCAGCGAAAAAGACCCGCCAATCGCCAGCAGCGCCAGCGGCAGGGTCAAACCCGTGGTGATATTTAATGCCCGGTCGATGATCAGTGGAATCGGCAGCTGCCAGAAGCTCCAGATGATCCCCAGAAATGAAGCCAGGATCAATGGGTTCAGGGCAATCTGCGCCAGCCAGTTGACCTGTTCATTGGCGGAAGATTTTTTATGGGGGAGCAACAAAGCTAAAATGGCGAAAAAGTTCAGGACCGGAACCAGAAAACCCATCAGGATACCGGCCCGTGTCAAACCATCATCGCCATAGGCATTCAGGCAGATGGCCAGGCCAATATATGCGAGGTTGCCGCGAAAAGACCCTTGACAGAAACTGCCGTGAACTGCTGGCGGGTAATTGCGTAGGGCGGCAAAGCTGTAGGTGAGGAAAAAGCCGAACCCGATCACCAGCGATGAAGCAATCACCAGCGGGGCATTGAAGAAACTGGCGAAGTCGGCTTTGCCAATTTTGTAAAACAGCAGCAAAGGAAGGAACACGACATAAACCAGTCGATTCGTCTGCTGCAGAAAAGAACTGTCAAACAGCTGCAGGCGGATCAATAGTTGGCCCAAGCCAATGACCAGGAACACCGGCAGAACGATCGTAATGGTTTCAATAAGCAGGGGCATGCATCTCCTCCAGAGCAGAGGCAGCATAGCCCAGAAGAGTTGAGCTGTCTATCCTGCAGGCACAACAAGGGGGCCAGGTAATGGGCCCCATTCAAATGTGGTTCCTGGACAGCCTACGGGGGGTAGTGTAGGATATTCAACGATTTGTTGAGTTTATTTTCTGTCGGCAGGTGGAAACGCAGAGGTCGTTATTGATGGGGAAGTTGACGTATTTGTCGTTGAAGCTGGATCGGTCTCAGCTGATGCGGCTGGCTGTATTACTGGTGATGGTTGCTGCGATCACCGCTTCGCACTATTTGACCGCGACCCACCATTCCAGCGTGCATGACATTTATCGGCGACTGTATTACGTACCGATTGTGCTTGGCGGACTCTGGTTTTCCCTGCGCGGCGGCGTTGGAACCAGCTTGCTGGTTTCCTTGCTGTATGCTCCCCATGTTCTTTTCCAGTGGGGCCATCTGCCAACCAGCCATCTGGAGCAGTATCTGGAAATCCTGCTTTACAATACCATCGGTTTTCTTACCGGTTTTCTCGCATCGAAAGAACATTCTCAGCGGCTGCGCGCTGAAAAGGCGGCACAGCGGTTGACGGCAAGCTACGATAAGCTTCGCCAGCAGGCTGACCTGATCCTGGAGATTGAAGACCAGCTGCGCCGCGCAGATAGGCTGACAGCTCTGGGTGAGCTATCCGCGGGGATGGCCCATGAAATTCGTAATCCGCTGGGATCGATCCGTGGAACGGCAGAAATCCTGCGCGACGCTTTTCCACCGGAAAACCGCTATGCTGAATTTTCCCAGATTCTGATCAGCGAGGTGGACCGCCTTAACAAGGTGTTGGAGGACTTTCTCAGCTTTGCCCGACCGCAGAACAATGAAAAAAATGATTTTCGTCCGGATCAGGTGCTGCAGGAGGTACTGCAATTGACCCAGCAGCCGGCCTTGAAAAAACAGATAGCGATTCATTGGGAGCAGCAGTCGCTGCCCGCCGCCATTGGCGACGCGGCACAGTTCAAGCAAGTCTTTTTAAATCTGGTTCTCAATGCGCTGCAGGCGATGTCTTCAGGTGGGCAGTTATGGATCAGGACCGCGGTCGGACAGGAGCAGATTGAAATGGCTTTTCAGGATACCGGACCGGGAATTCCGGATGAGTATCTGGATAAGGTGTTTAATCCTTTTTTTACCACCAAGGATGAAGGGACCGGATTAGGCCTGGCGATTACCCACCGGATCGTGCGCAACCACTATGGGCAGATCAGCGTCGCCTGTCCACCCGAAGGGGGCACGGTTTTTACCCTGAAACTGCAAACAGCAGACTGTCGGCCTGCGGTAGAGGAGAGTTGATGGCCAAGCAGATTTTATTGATAGATGACGATGTTTCCCTGCGGCGGGTAACCGAATTTAACCTGCAGGAGGCTGGCTACCAGGTTTTGACCGCGGCCAATGGCCAGGAGGGGATTGAACTGTTTCGGCGGCATCGGCCATCCTTGGTGATCACCGATGTGCAGATGCCGCAGATAAGTGGCTATGAGGTCCTTTCCGCGGTGCTGGAGCTTAATCCCCAGACCTTGGTGATCATCATTACGGCCTTCAGCTCGGTGGAAAAGGCGGTCGAGGCGATGAAGTTGGGAGCCTATGATTACCTGACCAAGCCGTTCAGCCGCGATCAGCTCAGCCTGACTGTCGCCAAGGCGTTTGAATTTGGTAACCTGCGCAAAGAGAATACGCAACTCAAAGATGTTCTGGCTGGTAATATCGACAATGGGCAGATTATCGGCCAGGCCCCGGCAATGCAGCAACTGCTGCAGCGGGTTGAAAAGGTCGCCGCCAGTCAGGCCTCTGTACTGATTAGTGGTGAGAGCGGCAGCGGGAAAGAGGTGATTGCCAAGGCGCTGCATCGTGGTTCAACCCGTTCCGATGGGCCCTTTGTTGCGGTGAACTGCGCTGCAATCCCTAAAGATCTCATCGAGAGCGAGCTGTTCGGGCATCTGAAGGGCTCATTTACTGGAGCAGTGAAGGATCGCAAAGGCAAGTTCTCTTTGGCGGATGGCGGCACCCTGTTCCTGGATGAGATTGGCGAACTGCCCATCGACTTGCAGCCGAAATTGTTGCGGGCTCTGCAGGAGCAGGAATTCGAGCCGGTTGGCGGTACGCCTGAACGGGTCGAAGTGCGGGTGATCGCGGCGACCAATCGCGATTTGGAAGAGGCGATGCAGACCGGCGGCTTTCGCGAAGATCTCTATTATCGCCTGGCGGTGGTGCCGATAACCTTACCCCCTTTGCGGCAACGCAAAGAGGATATACCCCTGCTGCTTGAGTTTTTCCTGCGCAAGCATCAGGCGGATGTCGGGGTGAGGTTCTCGGATCAGGTGATCGAGCATCTGCAGCAGTACAATTGGCCGGGCAATGTCCGCGAACTGGAGAATGTGGTCGAGCAGATGCTGATTCTGCGCCAGGGGAACCAGCTGGAAATGGCCGACCTGCCGCCGCGGATCGGCCGCCCTCGGATTCAGCATGGTGGCGTCCTTAATCTCCCGGAAGAGGGCTATTCTCTTGAAGATCTGGAACGCGAAGCGGTTGAGGAAGCTTTGCGCCGCTGCAACGGCAATAAAACCAAAGCTGCGGCGTTTCTACGTATCCCCAGACACACTCTGCTCTATCGGTTGGAAAAATATGCGATTCAAACTTCTTGAAAACATGGTTCACAGGGGTGGTTATCGTTTGCTCCTTGGTTTGTTCATCTGCTTGTTGACGCTGACAACAGCAGAGTCCGCCCAGCGCAGAACCGCTGTCGTCGAAGCTGTCGCCAAAACACGCGACGCGGTCGTAAATATTCGGACCGAACAGATCGTGCGGGGGCCCAGCAGTCCATTTTTCGGCTTTGGCGATTCTCTCTTTGAGCAGTTTTTTTCCGAGATGTTTCCCCACCGCAGCTATAAAACCCAGTCCCTCGGTTCGGGGGTGATCATCAATGCCAAAGGCTATCTTCTGACCAACGCTCATGTCATTAATAAGGCTTCGCGGATCTTTGTCGCCCTGCCGGACCGGCGCAAGGAACTGGAGGCGACGCTGATCGGCAAAGACAGTCGGATCGATTTGGCCGTGCTGAAAATTAAAGAACCAGGGAATTATCCCTATCTGGAACCGGGGCGTTCGGATGATCTGCTGCTTGGAGAGTCGGTGATTGCCATCGGCAACCCGCTTGGCCTGGGGCACTCGATTACTACCGGAATTATCAGCTCGACCCAGCGCCGGATTCAGGTGGCGGAAACCTATTCCTCGGTGTTTATTCAGACCGATACGCTGATCAATCCAGGCAACTCAGGTGGGCCGCTGATCAACATCAACGGTGAGTTGATCGGCATTAATACGGCCATCGCCCGCCAGGCCCAGGGGATCGGTTTTTCTATTCCGATCGATACCGCCAAGCGGGTCCTTAATGACCTGATTGAGCATGGCCGGGTGCGCCGGGCTTTTCTTGGCGTGGTGCCGGGCGAGGTGGGCGATTCCTTTATTAGAGCGCAGGGTGAGGGCGGAGTCCTGATCGAAGAAATTCTCCCCGATTCGCCAGCAAAAAAAGCGGCCCTGCAGGTGGCAGACGTGATTCTTGCCATCGACGGCGTGCCGCTCTCATCAGCCGAGCACTTTTATTCGCTGCTGCAAACCTACACGCCTGATGATCGTCTCCAGCTGACACTTTTGCGAGGACGGCAGGAACTTGAAACATCCGTCGCGCTATCCGCCTTGCCCGATGGCTACCTGATGGCCTATACTCGGCGAACTTTCGGTTTTTCGTTGCGGCCGGGGCGCTCGGGGCTGGTGGTGACGAAAGTCGAGGCAGGCTCTCCTGCTGATCAAGTCGGAATCCGCCCCGGTGATCTGCTGGCAAAGATTGATCGTAACGAAGTCGCCCGGCTCAGCGACTTTGAAGAGGTGATGGAAGATCGGCTCGGCCGCGTGCCGCTAGAGTTTACCGTTGTCCGGGGCAATCGAGCTTATCTGATTGAGCTTCCCTGATTGCCCAGAGAAGGAAATTCCTTGATACGTTTTGTTCCCCTGCTGAGAATCTGCTGCTTTTTACTTTTCAGTCTGGCCCTGCTGTCAGGCTGTGAAAAGGGTTCCAGTGGAACTGTGCCGCCTATTGCCGGCGACGGTGTTAATCAACCGGCTCCCGATTTTACCCTGACCGATATGCAGGGCAATCAGGTGACTCTCAGCCAACTCCGCGGTAATGTAGTATTATTGAATTTCTGGGCCACCTGGTGCCCGCCCTGCCGCGAAGAGATGCCATCGATGGAAGAGCTGCATCAGCGCTATAAAAATCAGGGCCTGGTCCTGCTGGCGGTGAATGTAGAAGCAGAGGGCTACGAAGCAGTAAGTCGTTTTCTGCCGGGAAAAGATTATACCTTTCCGATTCTGCTCGACAGCGCTGCCGAAGTGCAAAATCAGTACAAGGTCTTCCGTTTTCCGGAAACCTTTATTATTGATCGCAATGGCATGGTCGTTGATAAATTAATTGGCGCCCGAGACTGGATGTCGCCGAAAATCACCACGATGCTTGGTTTGTTGTTAAACGGCTGATCAAAGACAGGAGCGAGAATGGACGCAGGGTCTGACGTCACGATCTGGATAGCTTTTTCTGCAGGTTTGCTTTCCTATTTTTCGCCGTGCGTTCTGCCCTTGATCCCTTCATTTCTGACCTACATTTCCGGGCTTTCCTTTGGCGAGCTTAAAGACGCCCACGCCAGCGCCAAAGTCAAATTTACCGTCATCAGCCATTCTTTGGTTTTCATCGCTGGTTTTTCGGTCATCTTTATTTCTCTTGGTGCCCTGGCCGGTCTGGCTTCCGGTTCTTTTCAAATGCATATGCGCGAATGGCTGGGGGTTATTCAAAAGGCCGGCGGCGTGCTGATTTTCTTGTTCGGTCTGCATTTGAGTGGAATCTTTCATATCGGCGCCCTGCTGGGAGAAAAGCGCATTCATATTCGCAATAAACCGACCGGGTATGTGGGCACTTTTTTGGTCGGCGTCGCCTTTGCCGCTGGCTGGACACCCTGCATCGGGCCGATTCTGGGAGCAATTCTGGCCATCGCCGCCAGTAGTGCCGGAGGAGCGGGGCGTGGGGTTGTTCTGCTTTCCTTCTACTCCTTGGGGCTAGGTGTGCCGTTCCTGGTTTCGGCCATTTTATTTCATTCCTTCCTGAACTTTTTCGAGCGTTTCAAGAAACATATTCGTGTCGTCGAAATGGCCACCGGCATCCTGCTGATGATCGCCGGGGTGCTGCTATTTTTCGATCAGTTCACCCGCTTGACCGGTTATCTCTATCAGATTTTCCCTCCTGCGCTGGGCTAGCAGGGTTTACCCTCAGCGCCGGCTTTCGGTCGTTTGGTCCTGACCTAGCGTTCATTTCAGCCAAGATCTTTTCCAGGTAGGGCGAGAAGCAGGAAAAATTTTCCTTTTCGCCCGACCGCTTTTTTTCTTCAATATTTACGGTAAACTCGTCCCTAACAGTGGCTGACAGCGTTTCTTGATTGCTGGAACGCAAGCCCGACGTTCATCTTGTTGAAGGAGGTTCTATGGATATTGTCGATGCCCTTGTCGAACACCACCAGGTTTTAAGGCAACTCAGTCAACAGGCGGAGGAAGACCCAGCCGCTTTTGCAGAATATATTCGCCACCTGGTTGTTCATCACACCATGGAGGAAAAGTATTTTTACGATCTGTTCGAACAGGTGCCGGCCGCGCGTCATGCCTCGCTCGAGGCGGTCAACGAACACCATATTATCGAGTTGATATTGAAGGATGCCGAGGGATTCCCTCCTGAGCATGATCGCTTTCCGATAAAGGTCGAGGGCCTCAGCGAATATACCAATCACCATCTTGATGAAGAGGAGATGGAGGTCTTCCCCATGGCCCGGCAACTGCTGGCTGCCAAAGATTTAGCCGCTCTGGGCGCAGCATTTCAGGAAGCGAAAGAGAATCTTCTGAATGTCCGCCTGCCAGAGGTCCCTGCTGGAATCGATACTTCAGGCCGTTCCGCCGGCAGGTCGGTTGCCGCCGGGCTGGGGATCGGCAGCCTGAAAAAGTAAGTTTAAAAATCATTCTTGCATCTCATAGCCATGGAGCAATGGAGGTTTTATGGATATTTTAAAACGAGAACTGGCACCGATTCCCGCCGAGGCGTGGACTGAAATAGACCAGCAGGCGACGCGTACCCTAACAGCCATGCTTTCTGCACGAAAGGTGGTGGATGTCAGCGAGCCGATGGGCACTGATTTTCCCGGTGTTCCGGAAGGCCGGCTCGATTATCCGAAAAAGCAGCCGAAGGATGGCTTGAACTACGGCATCCATAAGGTTCACCATCTGGTGGAAGCGCGTATCCCCTTTGAGCTGGATATCAAAGAGATGGATAACGTGGTCCGCGGGGCCAAGGATATCGACCTTGGCAACTTGGAGGACGCAGCACGCAAAATCGCTCTGTTTGAAGAGAGCGTGGTTTATCATGGCCTGAATGAGGCGAATATAAAAGGGCTGAAGGTTTGCACCGGGTCCCAATGCATGACCATTGGCTCGAAGCCGGAACAGTTGCTCGAGACCATTGCTCAAGGCGTGACGATTTTTGCCGAACGCTCCATAGAGGGGCCTTACTCTTTTGTCGTCGGACCGAAGCTGTGGAGCAAAATGTCGGCTCATGTGCAAGGCTATCCGGTAAAGATGCAGGCTGAAAATATTCTCGGCGGCTCGGTTATCCTAAGTCCTTACCTGACCGGCGATCATGCCGATGAAGCTTTTATGGTGACCACCCGGGGTGGCGATTTTGAACTGATCCTTGGTCAGGATCTGTCCGTCGGCTATGATTCCCATACTGCCGAGAAGGTCAAACTGTATTACAACGAGTCGTTCACCTTCCGCATTCTGGAGCCGGCTGCGGTCATCCCGTATGTTGGCGGCTAAGGTCGGCTGAAAGATATTCGCTCTAATCTAATGGACTGTCGGGGTTCCCCACATAAATGGGGGGCCCCATTTTTCTGGCAGATTATTCAACCACGCTTACGACCGGCTGATTCAGATCACCAGAAGAGGGTTGCGCGAGACGCGCAGCAGTGCCAGCATACGCAGATATGCCGCTTGCCCATGCTGGCGTGGAGAGCAGGGAATCACCACAACCTGGTCTTGGCGATTGGCGGCTGCGGCAAGCGGGTCCAGCCCCTCGTTACGCTGTACATCGACCCGGCAATCGATATTCGTTTCCGCTGCTCGACGTTGAATGGCTGCCACCAGTCCGGCTTCCTCCGGGCTACGCAATGAAGCGATCACCTTCTGCGGCGCGCTTTCCTCCGCATCCGGTTCCTCGGGAGAAATAGCCAGCAGTTCGACCTCACCGTCTTGAGCGAGGAAAAGCGCCCAGGCCGCGGCGGCACTGCTGCTCTGGAGAATAGGGGTTAAGGGCAGCAGGGCCCGGCGTAAACAGTTTTCCGGCTCCAGCTTGGGTTCACGCACCGCAAGTACGGGCTGCTGGGTCCGCCCCAATAACATGTCCAAGGTACTGCCGACACTTTCCTGCCCCAACTCTTCGAAATCTTCCTGGTAGGGCGCGCATATCACAGCCAGGTCGGCCGCTGCCAACGCAGCAAGGATTTGATCGACTGCATTTCTGCTCTCCTCTGGGGGGCGCTGGACCAGGGAGACGCTAATACCGGTTTCTTCCAGAGCAGTGGCTTTTTGCCCTACATAGTCCTGCCTCTTTTGCTGAAGGGGACCAGGGTAGGCCCAGTGCAACTGTAGCTCAGCACTGCTCCTTTGGGCCAGTGCCCGTGCGAAGGCTTCCGCAGTACCGTCCTGATTGGAGCCGTCAAGCACCAGGAGGATGCGCTGCACAGTTGGTTGCGGTAATCTGGTCTGCCGGGCAGTGCGAGCGGCTTCAAACGCATCTATGGTTGAGCGGATATCACGATCGTCCACATCACTGTCGCTCATGACCATTCTCCTTAAGGATGAAGGGGCGGAAACAGGTCGAAAGCACGGAAGAAATTCATGTATGCCAGGACCAGCAGAACCTGCAAAGCCGTCACCAGCCCGCCGACTTTAAGATATTCACCCCAGCCAATTTTGATGGCACGCTCCTTTTCCAATGCGTGCAGAGCGATGACAGCGGCGATACTTCCCACCGGGGTCGGGTTTCCGCCGAGATTACAGGAGGCGATCAACGACCACCAGAGAGGTTCGGCTGCAAGGCCTTTCGCGATCATCGTTTTAACCACCGGAATCATCGTTGCCGCCACCGGGATGTTGTCGACAATTCCGGCGGTAATGAAGACAAAAGGCACCAGAAGCAGCAAAACCAGATTCATGTTGTCACCGCTGAGGCGGTAGATTCCTTCCGCCAGAACCTCCAGCAGGCCGGTGGCCTTAACTGTGCCGATCAGAACGAAGAGGCCGACGAAAAAAAGGATGATGGTCCATTTGACCTTGCGGATCGCCTCTTCGGGGGGAAATCCGGAAAAAAGCAGCGCGGCTGTGGCTGCGGCAAAGGCGATATAATCAAGGCCCACGCCCAGCTGTTGGGCCAGGGCAAAGCCGACGATGGTGACCAGCAGAATGCCAGCGGCGCGGTAAAACAGACCGCGATCACGCACCAGCGCCCATTCGTCAAATTGGGCGACCCGTGTGGCACGTTCCTGAGGGTCATCGCTGCGGGTCAGGGCCTGACGATAGTGTTGCCGGATGACAAAATACGCGACAATCGCGGAGAGCAGGGCCAGGGGGGCGGAGACAAGCAAGAAATGCAGGTAGGGGATCTCAGCGCTGGTCCCGATCATCAGGGTCGGAATTCCAGAAGCAAAGGTCATCAAGGCCCCCGAATTGGCGCCGATGGCGACAGCAATGATGTAGGGGCGCGGATCATCGTTAAGAGATCTGGTGATGACCAGAACCAGAGATGCCATAATCAGCACGCCAGGGGCAATGGTCAGGAAGGTGACAAAGCCGACTGTGACCGCCAGCACGACCGGCATCAGCAGTGCTGGCTGACCGCCGGTCAGTTTAACCAGCCGTACTGCGATAAAATGGAATAATCCTGAATCTGCAGCGATGGCAACGATAATACTGGTGCCGACGATCACTCCGATGACTCCCAGGTCATGGTGGATGAAATCGTGAACCGCACCATAGGGCCGTTCAGCCTGATACACTCCCAGCAGCAGCGCCAGGGCCACAGCTGTCACCGCCCCCAATAAAGCCGCCAGGGTTTTGTGCAGCCACTCAAAGGCGATGCAGACAAAGGTGACAATCAGTACCAAACCAAGAATCAGCATGGGTAGCAGTGGTTGTGCTACCGCGGTTGCTGAGGGAGAGGTCGCTGCATAAGTCAGGCTAAACACGGGCTGCTCCAGTGGCAGGGGAGCCTGCCCTTACAGAGCTCCCCAGGAGTATGTTGCGACTGTCCAGCGCAACGGCCAGCTAAGGTCGGCCTTGCGGTCTAATCATAACCGCCCGGTTGGCCAAGCATTTTCCGGGTGATCAACGCCACGCCTTTGTCGGTTATACGGAAGCCGTTGGCTTTGTCCTGCTCCGGATCAAAGCCGATTTCTGTGCCCGGAGGAACCTTGCAGCCCCGATCGATGATCGCCCGCTTGATCTTGCAGTTACGGCCGATTTCACATTCCGGCAAGATAACGGTTTCTTCGATGGAAGAAAAGGAGTGGATTCTGACATCAGAGAACAACAGGGATTTTCGCAGCTTGGAGCCTGAAATAATACAGCCGCCCGAAACGGCGGAATCGACTGCCGCGCCGCGCCGATCGTCATCATCAAAGACGAATTTCGCCGGTGGCAACTGGCGTTGATAAGTCCAAACCGGCCAGTTCTGGTCGTACAGGTTCAATTCCGGCGCTGGCGAAATCATCTCCATATTGGCTTCCCAGAAGGCATCCAGTGAGCCTACGTCGCGCCAGTAGGCCAGTCCGCCGGTATCTGGATCGCGGAATGGGTAGGCAATGACTTTTTGGCTGTCGATAATCGAGGGAATGATGTTTTTACCGAAGTCATGGTCCGAATCGCGATTTTGGCCATCGGTTTCAAGCAGGTCGAAAAGAAATTCGGTATTGAAAATATAATTGCCCATGGAGGCCAGGGTGAGGCCCGGTTTACCGGGTATCTCAGCAGGTTTCTGCGGTTTTTCGGTGAAGTCGAGAACCCGGCTTTGGTCGTCGACACTCATAACCCCGAAGGCACCGGCGGCTTCTTCAACAGGTACCTCCAGGCAGGAGACAGTCATATCTGCACCTTTTTCGACATGTTCAAGAAGCATCGGCCGATAATCCATTTTGTAAATATGGTCGCCGGAAAGGATCATAATGTATTTGGGGCGAGTCGCCCGAATGATATCTAAATTCTGATAGACGGCATCGGCGGTTCCCTGATACCAGTCTTCAGAGTTTTGCTGAGATGCGGGCAGGATCTCGACATATTCATTCAACTCCTGCTTGAAGTGACTCCAGCCGCGGACCAGATGTCGGATCAGGGAATGAGATTTATACTGGGTCAAAATGCCGATGCGGCGCAGGCCGGAATTGACGCAGTTGGAGAGGGGGAAGTCGATGATCCGATACTTGCCGCCGAAATGGACCGCCGGCTTGGCGCGGTAATCGGTTAATTCGTAGAGTCGGGAGCCGCGGCCGCCGGCAAGAATCAACACTAGAGTATCTCGCGTCAACTGGCTGACATAGCGATAAATCACATTTTCGTTCGGCTGTTGGACCATTGAGCATTCTCCTTGAGGGTTATATAGTTTAGTAGCTACAATTAAACCTTTAGAATGGCTCTTTAGCAACCTTAGAATCGGCTAAATATATTAAATATTTATATCGGAAAATCAGGAAAACTTTTTCCTTGACCTTTGCCCTTCAGCTGACTATTTTGAAAATCATTTTCAGTGCTGTGGAGGAATGAAGCGAGATTATGGACCAGATCAGCCATTTTACCGAGTTCCTCAACCGCAAGGGGCTGAAGAATACCAACCAGAGAATGCTTATCCTTAAAGCCTTTCTCGAGTCAGATTCCCATTATTCAACGGAAGAGCTCTATCTGAAATTACGCGCCGCCTACCCGAAGATCGGCTATGCGACCGTGCACCGGACACTGAAATTGTTTGCAGAGTGCGGCATCGCTGCCGAGCGCCATTTTGGCGATGGGCAGACCCGCTTTGAGCCGGTGACTGATCAGGAGCATCATGACCATCTGGTTTGCAAGGAGTGTGGTCTGATCATCGAGTTCGAAGAACCTGAGATCGAAGAACTGCAGGAAAAAGTCGCCGCTGAGCATAATTTCACCATTCAGACCCATCGTCTTGAGCTTTATGGCCTTTGCACTGACTGCAGCAACAACTGATCCTCTGCTTGATCCTTTTCTACCTTCAAACAGGCTTTATACCCGGAACGAAAACCTTTACGGCGGTGCATGAGTCGCCTTGAACGTTTTTGTTCTGCGACAGGCTCTTGCGTCATCGCCTTGCGGTTGCCGCCCGAAACCCGGGCTGTTTTTCCGTTTTTATTTAAGTTATACTTAGCGGCTATCCAACCTATCTTAAGGAGATTGTAACGATGTTCCGTGAACCCAAAGAGACCGTCAAAGAATTACAAGAAAAGCTTCAGGAACTATGGAGGTATCTTTGACGTTCCTGCCAAAAAGGAACGGGTCTCAGAGCTTGAGGCAGAAATAGCCCAGCCCGATTTCTGGAATCAGGGTGATGCCGCTCAGGATCTGTTGCGTGAGCGGACCGGATTGCAGAAGATTGTTGAGTCCTGGGAAACAGCTAACAGCGAGTTGGATGATCTTCAGGTCCTGATTGAGCTGGGTGAAGAGGGAGAAGATCAGGACACCCTGGAAGAGGTCAATGAACTGCTGCCGGAGGTCGAGAAGCAGGTGGCGCAAATGGAGTTCGCCCGAATGCTTTCCGGTGAGCATGATGCCAGCTGCGCGACCCTTACGATCAATGCCGGGGCAGGTGGCACCGAAGCCCAGGATTGGGCGGAAATGCTGTTACGGATGTACCTGCGCTATTGCGAGCGTAAGGGCTTCAAGACGGAATTGACGGAATGTCAGGCAGGAGACGAAGCGGGGATCAAGAGTGCGACCTTCAGCGTTGACGGGGAGTACGCCTACGGCTACCTGAAGGCGGAAAATGGCATCCACCGCTTGGTGAGGATTTCTCCATACGATTCGAGTGCTCGTCGCCACACCTCTTTTTCCTCGGTGTTTGTCTTTCCGGAGCTGGATGATTCTATCGAGGTCGAAGTCGAAGAAAAGGATATCAAGGTCGACACCTTCCGGGCCAGCGGCGCAGGGGGGCAGCATATCAACAAGACCGACTCGGCGATCAGAATTACCCATATCCCAAGTGGAATTGTCGTTGCCTGCCAGAACGAACGGAGCCAGCACAAAAACCGGGCGACTGCGATGAAGCAGCTTAAGGCCCGGCTCTACGAGCAGGAAATGCGTAAGAAGGAAGAGGAGGCCGCGGCATTTTCAGAGGATAAGAAGGAGATCGGCTGGGGGAGTCAGATCCGTTCTTATGTATTGCACCCTTACCGGATGGTCAAGGATCATCGCACCAGTCATGAAGTCGGCAACACTGATGCCGTCCTCGATGGCGATTTGGAAGGTTTTATTGAAGCCTATTTATTGCAAGGAAAGTAGGCTTCCTGGTGTCCCTTTAAAACTAAAACAATGTCCCAAAATTACGGCGTTTTTTTTAATTTTAAAAAGCTCCGTAAGTGCTTGACTCGGGGGACTGATTCCGTTAGATTCGCCGGTTAAAATTCCCCCCGCGCAAAAGGAGCTTCCGATGCAAGATCCCGAGATTCCCATTGGTTTGACGTTTGATGATGTTCTGCTGGTGCCAGCCCATTCGCAAGTGCTGCCCAAAGAGGTTGATTTGACCACCCAGCTGACAGCTTCGATCAAGCTGAACATTCCGTTGCTTTCAGCCGCTATGGATACGGTAACTGAATCGCGCAGCGCTATCTGTATGGCTCGGGAAGGGGGCCTGGGGATCATTCATAAAAATATGACCCCGGAGGAGCAGGCGACTGAGGTCGACCAGGTGAAGAAGTCGGAAAGCGGCATGATTGTCGATCCGATCACTATGGATCCTGACCAGAAGATTTTTGAAGCGCTGGCGGTCATGAAAAAATACCGCATCTCTGGAGTGCCGGTGACCAAGAACGGCAAGCTGGTCGGTATCATGACTAATCGCGATCTGCGCTTCGAAACCAACCTGGATCAACCGATTGCAAACGTGATGACCAAAGACAAGCTGGTCACTGTCCCTCCCGGAACGACCCTGGAAGAAGCCAAGTTCCACCTGCATGAGCATCGCATCGAAAAGCTTCTGGTCGTTGATGACAATTTTGCCCTCAAGGGGTTGATCACCATCAAGGATATTGAAAAAGTCCGTAAGTACCCGCATGCCTGCAAGGATGAACTGGGCCGGTTGCGGGTCGGCGCTGCTGTGGGGGTTGGCGCCGATCTTGACGAGCGGGTCGCAGCGCTGGTCGGTGCCGGAGTCGACCTGCTGGTGGTCGATACCGCCCATGGTCATTCCCAGGGGGTCATCGATACCATCGCCCGGGTGCGTCAGCAGTATCCAACGTTGCAGTTGATGGCCGGCAATATCGCCACTGGCGCCGCAGCAAAGGCCCTGATTGACGCCGGCGTCGATGCCGTCAAGGTCGGTATCGGTCCCGGTTCCATCTGCACCACTCGCGTTGTTGCCGGCGTCGGGGTGCCGCAGATCACCGCAATCCGCGAGGTCGCCAAGGTCACCCATGCCGCGGGCATTCCGCTGATCGCCGACGGCGGCATCAAATTTTCCGGCGATCTGCCGAAAGCGGTTGCTGCCGGGGCTGACGTCATCATGATCGGTTCACTCTTCGCCGGCACAGAAGAATCGCCTGGCGACACCATCCTTTACCAGGGGCGGACCTACAAGTCTTACCGTGGCATGGGCAGCCTCGGAGCGATGAAGCAGGGCAGCAAGGATCGCTATTTTCAGGCGGAAGAAACCGATGTCAAGCTGGTCCCCGAGGGGATCGAAGGGCGGGTGCCGTTTCGCGGCCCGCTCTCGGATAATATCCATCAGTTGATGGGCGGGCTTCGTTCCGGAATGGGCTACACCGGCTGCCGGACGATCAAAGAGCTGCAGCAGAACGGGCAGTTTGTTCGCATTACCAACGCCGGTCTGCGAGAATCCCACGTGCATGATGTGACCATCACCCAGGAAGCTCCTAACTATCGCATCGAGCGGGGGCACTAATTGCGATGACCGATATTCATAGCGAAAAAATTCTGATTCTCGATTTCGGGTCGCAATATACTCAGCTGATCGCTCGCCGGGTGCGTGAGTCGCACGTCTATTGTGAGTTGCAGCCCTTTGACATGTCGCTGGAGGAGATCAAAGCCTTCGGTGCCAAGGGGATTATCCTCTCCGGTGGGCCGAAGTCGGTCTATGAGGAGGGGGCTCCGCGGATCGAAGAGGAGCTGTTCGAGCTGGGCATCCCGGTGTTGGGGATCTGCTACGGCATGCAGTTGATGAGCCGTCACTTCGGCGGCGAAGTTATCGCTGCGGGCAAGCGGGAGTACGGCCACGCTGAGCTGCTTTCGGTTGGCACTCCGGGACCCTTGTTCGACGGTTTCTTTGCCGATGGCAAGAGCCCGGTGTGGATGAGCCACGGCGATCACGTCGAGAAGATGCCCGAAGGCTTCGAGATGATCGCCAAGACCGCCAACGCGCCGGTCTGTGGGATCCAGAACGTTGCCCGTAATCTCTACGGCGTTCAGTTTCACCCGGAGGTCAATCACACCCCGCGCGGTGACATGTTGATTAACACCTTCGTGCGCAAAATCTGTGGCTGCAGCGGCAATTGGACGCCGGGCAGGATTATCGAAGATGCGGTGGCGCGGATTAAGGAACAGGTCGGTACCGATCAGGTGATCCTCGGTCTTTCCGGGGGGGTTGATTCTTCGGTGGCTGCGGCGCTGATCCACCGGGCGATCGGCGATCAGCTGCACTGTGTGTTTGTCGATAACGGTCTGCTGCGCCTCGACGAGGGCGATCAGGTGATGGCCACCTTCGCCAGCAACATGGGCGTCAAGGTCACCCGGATCAATGCTCAGCAGCGTTTTTACGATGCGCTGGCCGGTGAGGCCGATCCGGAGAAGAAGCGTAAAATCATTGGTGGCCTGTTCGTCGATATCTTTGAGGAAGAATCGAACAAGGTCAAGGATGCCAAGTGGTTGGCGCAGGGGACCATTTACCCCGATGTCATCGAATCGGCCGGAGCTAAGACCGGTAAGGCGCATAACATCAAGAGCCATCACAATGTTGGCGGTCTGCCCGACTACATGAAGCTGGAGCTGCTTGAACCGCTGCGCGAACTGTTTAAGGATGAGGTGCGCACCGTCGGCGAAGAGCTCGGCCTGCCGCATCAGATGGTCTGGCGGCATCCCTTCCCGGGACCGGGCTTGGGCGTGCGGATCCTTGGCGAAGTTAAGGAGGAGTACTGCGAAATTCTCCGCCGCGCCGATGCCATATATATCGAAGAGCTTTACGAGAGCGGCCACTACCACAAAATCAGTCAGGCGTTTGCCGTCTTTCTGCCGGTCAAGTCGGTCGGGGTCATGGGCGATGGCCGCACCTACGAGTATGTTGTCGCCCTGCGCGCGGTCGAGACCAAGGACTTCATGACCGCCGGCTGGTATCCGATGCCTTATGCAGATCTGGCGCGGATCAGTAACCGGATCATCAACGAGGTTAAGGGGATCAATCGCGTCACCTACGATATTTCCAGCAAGCCTCCCGCCACCATCGAGTGGGAATAGCATAAGGTTTTCTTCATTGAATCGCCAGGCCGTCAGATATTACTGACGGCCTTTTTTTATCGCAAAATCGGGAAAGGATTCCTCAATAGTGAGTCAGGATCTTCTTCTGGAAAGGGAATGACGTAGAACGGCATTATTCTAGGATAAGTTTTTGTCATTACTGGATTAATCAATAAAAGAACGATGTATTTCAGTGTCTTGGCTTTTTTTGATTAGAAAAAATAATCTCAAAAAATGTATTCAGACTGTTGCGAAAAATAAAAAAGTGGCGATAATGTTCCGGAGTAAAACAATATTATATTTTTTCTTGTGGTTTACCGGTGGGGGTTTAAACGCCTGAACCCAAAGTTGAGCCTTGCTGCAGGAAGGAGATATCGTTCAGGGGTGATGCAGCCACTCGAGAGGTGAAATTGACCAGTGCAAACAAAATGAAAATCGAACTGACAGATGGGGGTTAAAAAATGAAAATGAAGAAAGTTTTGTTGCTGCTTGTTGCTGTTCTCTTTGTTGCCAGCACCGCCTTTGCGGATTCGGCCACCAAGGAGGAGTGTGTCGCCACATGTAAGAAAGCTGCTGAAATGCTGCAGCAGGATAAAGCTGCCGGGGTTGCAGAAATTGGTAATAAGGAAGGGCAATTTGTCTGGAAAGATACCTATGTTTTTTTGATGGATCTGAACGGCAACATGCTTGCACATCCGATCAAACCGGCTTTGACCGAAAAAGGCAGTCTGCTTGCGGTTCCTGACAAAAATGCCGAGAACCCGAAGATGCTGTTTGCCGAATTCGTTGAAGTGGCAAAGAATTCTGGCGAGGGCTGGGTTGATTACATGTGGCCTAAGCCGGGCGAGGAAGCCCCCTCAAAGAAAGATACTTACATCTATCGTGTTCCGGGTACCGATATGTTCGTAGCCGCTGGAATCTATCAATAAAATTCAGCTCGCCGCTGCTGCGGTCTGAGGCTGTAGGTCTTGCTGGCAATGCCCCTCGATGTTTTCATGGAGGGGCATTGCTGTTTGAGCTTGTTTGTCGATTCAGGAATTATCGCCTGACAGCTTGAGGTTGCTGTTGGAGGGAAACCGTTTGCAGGATCTCCTGGTGCTCTTCGGCCAGAAGTCGTGGGCCAAAACTACTGACGACCCGAGCTGAAGCCAGGCTTGCCAGCCGGCCTGCATTTGGAAAACTGTCGCCCCGGGTCAGGGAAAAAAGCAGTGCTCCGGCAAACATATCACCGGCACCGTTGCTGTCGACCGCAGTCACCGGATGCGGGCTGACGCGATGCAGGCCTTCGCCGTCGAAAAGGATGGCCCCATCGGCGCCGCAGGTCACAGCAAAATTTTTGGCAATCTGCGATAAAGCGCCTAGTGCCTCTTCCAGTTGGCCGCAGCCCGCCCAGGCCAGAGCTTCAGCCTCATTGCAGAACAGCATATCGACGCCGCCACCGACCATTTCTTCGAGGCCTTCCTTGAAATACTGAACCATTGCCGGATCGGAAAAGGTCAGCGCGGTTTTGACCCCAGCGCGTTCAGCTATTCGTTTGGCTTCAATTGCCGCTGCCCGACCCGTCGGAGAGGTGACCAGGTAGCCTTCAATGTAGAGGTACTCGGAAGCGTTTATCGCATCGCTATCCAGCTCGGCAATGGAGAATCCCTCGGAAATTCCCAGGAAGGTGTTCATCGTCCGCTCGGCATCAGGCGTTACCATAACCAGGCATTTCCCGGTGATCCCCGGGCCGCGTCCATGATCGGCATTGCTGGCTACTCCGGCGGTGTGCAGGTCGCGCAGATAGAAATCACCGGTCTCATCTGCCGCTAATTTGCAGGAATAAAAACAGTCTGCACCGAACTGTGCGGCGGCGATGACCGTATTCGCTGCTGAACCGCCACATGCCCATTTTCCTGGGTGCCCCTCCAGGGCCGCAACCAATTCCGTTTGGCGTTCCTCAGTGACCAGGGTCATTACGCCTTTGTCGATTGAGCAGGCCTTGAGAAAGTTATCTTCAATTTTAAATTCCATATCGACCAGGGCGTTGCCGATGGCGGTGAGGTGATATTTTTTCATCGGTGGCTTTCCTTGCAAAGATATGCAGATTTACAGGGTCATGACGAGGCTACTCTAACGAAAAATGTGGCGTAAGCCAATGCTGTCCAAAAAAAAGTCCCTACCATATGGAAGGGACTTTTTCGCCGAATTGATCTGGGTGATAGCCTAAGCTGAGGCGATCGCTTGCATGCCGTTCATCGCCGCGCGCAATTCTTCACCGACCGCTTCGATCAGGTGGCCACGAATATCTGCGTTTACCGCCACCAGCTCCTGGTTGTCAACGCCGTTGCTGGTCAATTCAAGGCCTTTGCCGATCACATCGGTCTCGACTGCCGCCATGAAATCTTTCAGTAGCGGCACGCAGGCGTGGGCAAAGAGGTAGCACCCGTATTCAGCGGTATCGGAGATCACCCGGTTCATTTCGTAAAGCTTTTTCCGGGCGATGGTGTTGGCGATCAGCGGAGTTTCGTGCAGCGACTCGTAGTAGGCCGACTCTGGCTCAATACCCGCTTCGACCATAACTTCAAACGCCAGTTCGACACCTGCCTTGACCATGGCGACCATCAGAATCGCCTTGTCGAAATAGTCCTGCTCAGAGATCTCGCCGGCAGCTTCGGTCTTCTCGAAAGTCGTCTTGCCGGTCTCTTCACGCCAGGTCAGCAGCTTAACATCATCGTTGGCCCAGTCTTCCATCATGGTGCGTGAGAACTCACCGGAGAGGATGTCATCCATGTGCTTCTCGAACAGCGGCCGCATGATCTCCTTCAACTCTTCGGCCAGCTCGAAAGCTTCGAGCTTGGCGGGGTTGGAAAGGCGATCCATCATGTGGGTGATGCCGCCATGCTTGAGGGCCTCGGTGATGGTTTCCCAGCCGTACTGAATCAGTTTAACGGCGTAAGGGGCATCGATGCCGTTTTCGGTCATCTTTTCGAAGCAGAGCAGAGCGCCAGCCTGGAGCATGCCACAGAGGATGGTCTGCTCGCCCATCAGGTCGGATTTAACCTCGGCAACGAAGGAGGATTCGAGCACCCCAGCGCGATCGCCGCCCTGAGCGGAGCAGAGTGCCTTGGCAATCTCCAGGCCATCGCCATTGGGATCGTTTTCACCGTGAACGGCGATCAGGGTCGGAACGCCAAAACCTCGCTGATACTCGGCGCGCACTTCTGATCCGGGACACTTGGGGGCAACCATGATCACGGTCAGGTCGCTGCGGATCTGGGTGCCTTCCTCGACAATGTTGAAGCCGTGCGCGTAGGAGAAAGTTGCGCCCTGCTTCATCAGCGGTACCACGGTGTTGACCACGTCGGTATGCTGCTTGTCAGGGGCCAGATTCATGACGATGTCGGCGCTCGGCAGCAGCTCCTGGTAGGTGCCGACGGTGAAGCCATTTTCGCTTGCGTTAAGGTAGGATTGGCGTTTTTCGGCAATCGCTTCTTCGCGCAGGGCGTAGGAGACGTCAAGACCGCTGTCGCGCATGTTCAGGCCCTGATTGAGACCCTGGGCACCACAGCCAACGATAACGATTTTCTTGCCTTTGGCATATTCGCAGCCATTGACGAACTCTTCAGCGTCCATAAAGCGGCAGGTGCCGAGTTCCTGAAGCTGACGACGGAATGGCAGGGAGTTGAAATAGTTCTGACCCATGATCTCTCTCCTTGTGTTTTGTATGGGGGCGAAGTGCTGATATTAAGTGAATTCTGGGCACAATAACCGAAATACAATATTGCGTAAATTGATTTGTTGTGTATATTGTGTTGCGTGAAATGCAATAGTAGGATGGTTGCATTGCTCAAAGGGTAACTATGGATATTCGTGAACTGGAAATCTTTCTGGTGGTCGCTGAACAGTTGCATTTTGGTCGGGCCAGTCAGGCCTGCAATCTCAGCCCTTCCGCCTTGACCCGCACCATCCAGCGGCTTGAAGAGCAACTTGAGCAATCGCTGTTTATCCGTGACAATCGCAAGGTCAGTCTGTCCCCGGCAGGTGAACGATTCCGCAGCTACGCACGGCAAACCCTCCAGGAGTGGCAGGCCTTTCGAACGACCCTTCAGGCCGAGGAGCAGGTGGCCGGCAGCTTGTCACTTTATGCCTCGATCACTGCTGTTTACAGCCTGTTGCCGCAACTTCTGGAAGCCTACCGGCGCGCCTATCCGGAAGTGCAGCTGGAGCTGCGGACCGGCGCTGCCGAGCAGGCCGTCAGCCTGGTGCAGAGTGGCGAAATCGATTTGGCCGTGGCTGCCCTGCCGGATCGCCAGCGCTCACGGATCGAATTTTTGCCAATAACCACCACGCCGCTGATCTTTATCGCGCCGAAATCGGCAGAACCGGATTTGCCAGTCATTGGCGATGGGCAGCTTGACCTGTCTCGGGCCCCCCTGGTGGTCCCGCAAATGGGGCTGTCGCGCTGGCGGCTGGAACAATGGTTGAAGGAGCAGCGAATAACCCCGAATATCGCTTCAGAGATCACTGGTAACGAAGCGATTATTGCCATGGTGCGCCTCGGCTGTGGTGTTGGTATTGTGCCGCAGCTGGTCTGGGAGCGCAGTCCGTTCCGCGAAGATGTCCTGGTTTTGGACAATGCTCCTGTGCTTGATCCCTATGTTGTCGGGCTCTGCACCAGTAGGAGGAATCTCAAGCGACCGAGCGTACAGGCTTTCTGGATGCTGGCCGAGAAGCAGGCGGGAGGATTCACCTGACGGCTGAAGGCTGCTCAGACCGGGAGAACCCGCCCCCCGCAGGCAGGATGGGTATAGTGGCGGCGCCGATTCAGGCGTCGCAGTCGTTTGAATTCAGCTCCGCAGTTCTGGCACACGGCGACCACTTTAAGGCGTTGCTGATGCAGCAGGGCGACCGAGTCGCTGTGGCCGCGGCGTTGCGCGGTGGCACCCAGAGCATTGGCCCAGGCCCGCCAGGTCGGTCCGTGGGCACGCCGGTAGGTTTGTCCCGGTTGCTCGGCGAGGTGATCGCAGGCGTGGGCTATTTCATGCAGCAAGGTGTCCTTGAGTTGCTCGATCTCCTGAGCAAACTGCAGACGGATGCAGAGCGGTTTGCCTCCTTTGGAGACATAAGCGCCAAGGCTGCGGGTGGCGGAGCTTTTGCGCACCGGCAGCTGGGCGATTGTTTGCAGTAGAGACTTTTGACCTGCACGGGCAATCGCTTCAGAAATTTGTGGCCAGAGGCCCAGCGTTTCGGCCAGGGTTTTGATATCGGTCATGAGTTGAGAGATTTTACCAGCTGCTCATCGTCCGGAAACTGACCAGTGGCTTTTTTCGAATAGATCAATTTCCCATCGACGATCACTTCAAAAACTCCTCCGCTGGAGGGGATCAAATCAACGCTCGCAGCACACTCATTTTCCAGTTTCGCCGCCAGACCGGCAGCGCGAGGCTGGTAGTTTCACTCCACGCAGTATTCAATGCTGGCGTTCATCTGTCTCTCCGGATGCTAAAAGGGAAGTGTCGCGCCCTGCTGCTCATGCGCCTCAAAATTCGCGGCCTGCTTTTTAAGGTAGCCCGGAACCTGCCGCCTGGCAAGCCTGCCGAGATTTTTCATAAGGGTAAATGGAACCTCTTTAAAACCAAATGTGGTTTTCAGGTCTTCGACCATTTTCAGCCAGAGGTGCGCCGTCATTTCGGCATCAGCCAGAGCCCGGTGAAACTGGCCGGTGACCGGTAGCTCCTGACAGCGAACCAGGGTGGACAATTTGTGGTTTGGCGCTTCCGGATAGACGCGGCGGGCAATTAGCATGCTGCAAGCGAACTCCAGGGGGCGATACTGCCCGATTCGTTCCAGCTCGTCTTTCAGGAATCTGCTGTCGAAGGCCGCATTGTGGGCAACCAGCGGGTGATCGGCAATAAAAACTGCAAACTCCTGCAT
>CAMYNR010000166.1 GCA_947259715.1 uncultured Desulfuromonadales bacterium | reverse complement strand
TTTTTTGCCAGATCAAGGAAATCAAGCATTTGCGCGGAGGCGTAGTGCTTTACGCCGCACAAGCGAATGTGCTGATTGATGCCGAACTGGTGAAAAAGGGCAGTTTCCGGACAGAAACTAACTAAAAACGGATTGAGGTTACGCGATGAGCAACGACATCGACAGCGACCAGATTGAGATTATTCAGGAATTTGTGACGGAAAGTCGCGACATGATTGAGCAGCTGGAACCGGCGATTATCGAGCTGGGACAAAACAGCGACTCAGAAACCATGAACGCGATCTTCCGCCTGTTCCATTCGATGAAAGGCAGCGCCGGATTTCTCGAATTTGATCACCTCACCCGGGTCGCCCATGCAGCGGAAAACCTGCTTGACCTGATCCGCAACGATGAAATCGAACTGGTTCCTGACCACGTCAACCTTCTCTGCGCCGCCTGCGACTTTGCCAAGGAAGCCCTCGATATCGTCGAGAATGACTACAGCGATGAGCCGACCGGCCCGGCAGCCGATGCCATCTCGCAGCAGCTGCACGACGCGATTGAACTGGCCAAAGGCGGTGGCGAAGCAGCTCCTGCGGCAGAACCGATTGCCGCGCAGGAGACCGCCCCGAACGAGGCGGAGCCCGCCGAAGAGATCGAGCAGACCCAGGAGCCGCAGCTCGATGCTGAGGCTCTGCACCAGCTGATAATCACCGACGATATGCGCCAGAGCTTCATTCAGGAAGGCAATGAGCTGCTGCAGAATGCCGAGCAGGGCCTGTTGGCCTGGGGCGAGAACCCCAATGACACCGAATCGATCGGCGACCTGTTCCGCCAGATTCACAGCTTCAAAGGCAACTGCGGCTTCTTCGGCTTCACCCAGATGGAACAGCTGAGCCACCAGATGGAGAATATTCTCGATCGGGTGAAAGCGGGCTCCAAGCTGGCGGTCGACAATCCGGCCGATCAGCTGCTCAGCGCTCTCGATCTGCTCCAGCAGGGGGTCAACGACATCATGGACGGCAAAGACGGCTGCATCGAGAACCTTGATCAGCAGCTGCAGCAGCTGGAGCTGCTGGTCCCTCCACTGCTCGGCGAATTCCTGGTCGAGGAAGGGGTTGCCGAGACCTCGGTTACGGCGGCGGTGCAAACCCAGAAGATGCCGGTCGGCGAGATCCTGGTGGAAAAGGGGCAAGCGACTCCAAAGCAGGTCACCAATGCGTTGAAAAAGCAGCAGAACGAGCTGACCAAGGCGAAGGCAGAAGCCAAGCCGGTGGCACGCGGAAAAAGTCCGGCCAAGCGCCAGGATATCCGCGTCGACCTGGGCAAGCTTGATAGCCTGATCAACCTGATCGGCGAAATGGTGATCGCCGAAAACATGCTGATCCACAACCCCGACTTGAAGGGGATGGAGCTGGAAAACTTCAACAAGGCCGGCCAGCACATGTCGAAACTGGTCCGCGAACTGCAGGAAATGGCCATGAACATCCGCATGATTCCGGTCGCCGGATTGTTCCGCCGGATGATCCGCCTGGTCCACGATATTTCCGCCAAGGCCGGCAAAAAAGTCGAACTGCAGCTGCTCGGCGAGGAGACCGAAATCGACAAGACGGTCATTGAAACCATCACCGACCCGCTGGTCCATCTGCTCCGCAATTCTCTTGACCATGGCCTGGAAACCCCGGCCGAGCGGGTGGCCGGGGATAAGGACGAAAAGGGCACCATCAAGCTTTCGGCCCGCCACGAAGAGGGCGAGGTCTGGGTCACCGTCGAGGATAACGGCCGCGGCCTCGATCAGCAGAAAATCCTCGAAAAAGCGATCAGCAAGGGATTGGTCGAGGAGGAAGAGGCGGCCGAGCTGTCCGACAAGGCGGTCTTCAACATGATCTTCGCGCCCGGCTTCTCCACCGCCGCCCAGGTCACCGATATCTCCGGTCGCGGCGTCGGCATGGACGTGGTCAAACGCAACCTGGAAAAGATCAAAGGCAAGATCGACGTCAGCAGCACCCCCGGCCAGGGCACCCGCATCGACCTGCGGATTCCCCTGACCCTGGCGATTATCGACGGCATGCTGGTGCGGGTCGG
>CAMYNR010000165.1 GCA_947259715.1 uncultured Desulfuromonadales bacterium | reverse complement strand
CCTGCTGAAAAAGTGCAACCCGTATCTGTCGATCATTCTGGTCTCAGACGAGTTGCCACTGAATCTGCTGCGCAGGATCCGCAAGGAGGGCATCTTTTATCATGCCTTGACTCCGGCGGCGGACGAAGGTCGGGCAGAGATTTATCAGGCTGTTCACTGTGCCTTTAAGACATATCACACACGGAGAAATGCTCCGAACTTAACTCAATTAGGGAGGCTCGTATGCGCACCGCAAAAGCAATGATGGCAAGTCTGGCTCTGATGATGGTGACTGCACCGGCAATGGCCGCCAGTACCAATACCACCTATACCAGTGGGGTTCTGGTGCTCGGGTTTGTCGGTCTCTGTGCCCTGCTGGTGGTGGTCCAGCTGTTGCCGGCAATCAAGTCGCTGTTCGGGATGACCAGGGACGCTGCCAAGAAGTCCTCCAGTCGTTACAGTGAGGTGACCTCGAGCAAGAAGTAACCAACCATCTTTTCACAAAAGGATGATCACCATGTTCGATTTATTTACCAACGTCGGTATCGTCAAAGAAGTGTATACCGTGGTCGATTTTTATACCTACATCAAAGGTGTCGAATATCTGATCTGCCTGGCATTCTTCTGTTCTTTTCCGATGTTTTTCAGGTACATCAGCCACAATGACAAGGGTTGAAAAGACCCCGGCGGCGGGGGAAGCTGGCGCCGCGCTCAAGTGAAGCTAATTTATATTCTCAGGCTGCCGAGGTAGGGCGTGATTGATCCTGGCAGCCTGAATTTTAACAAGGAGATGAGAGCGCTATGTTTGTTGCTTCAGGTCGGCTGAAAAGGGGAGTTTTCCTGCTGATTATGCTGTTTTTGCCCTTAAGTTGTTTTGCCATGGATGCTCCGGATACGATCACCATCGATGCTCTGGCCAGCTTTTATGAGCCGGTGCAATTTGATCATGAACTGCACGTCGGAATCGCCGAAGACTGCTCCGCCTGTCATCATCACACCACCGGAACCGGCACCAACAACAGCCATTGTGCCCGCTGTCACAGTAATGAAGAGGAACAGGACCTGGTGTCCTGTCAGGATTGCCACCAGGCCGATTCTTTTACCGCTCAGGCGCTCAGCGCCAAGAGCGAAAAGAATCTCTACCATGTCGACGCCACCGGCCTCAAGGGTGCCTATCATCAGAACTGTATCGGCTGCCACCAGGATATGGATGGCCCCAGCGGTTGCACGGACTGCCATGCTCGCACCGAAGAGGGGGATAAATTCTTCTACTCCGGTCAGTTTGCTCCGCCAGCCGGCGAGGGCTCCAGTCATTAATGTCGCTGTTGTCGCGAACGATGAGCATTTCAGCAAGGAGAGTGAGCCATGTGTAAAGTAAGTCGTAGAAGATTTCTCGCTGGCGGTCTGGCAGGCGGCGCCGCGGTGATGCTGGCGCCGGCCAAAAAAGCTTTGGCCGCCGGGAACCTGACCGGTTTTCCTGACGGTATGGGGGCCCTGGTCGACCTGACCCGTTGTGTTGGCTGCCGCAGTTGCGAAGCGGCCTGCAATCGCGAGCAAAACCTGCCGGCACCCGATCAGTCGTTTGATGATTATTCTGTCTTCGATCAGGTCAAGCACGGTCAAAAACGGCGCCCGAGCGAAAATGCCTATACCGTGGTCAACCGTTATGAGTCTCAGTCCAGCGACAAGCCGGTCTACCGCAAGATGCAGTGTAATCACTGCAACGAGCCTGCCTGCCTGACTTCATGTTTTGTCGGCGCCTACACCAAAACCGCGGAAGGGGCAGTGACCTATAACGATAAGGTCTGTGTCGGCTGTCGGAACTGCATGGTTGCCTGTCCCTTTAATGTGCCGGCCTACAGCTATTCCGACCCGATCAATCCGATGATCAAAAAGTGTATTTTCTGTTACGACAGCCGCGTCAAGCACGGCATGCCGCCGGCCTGCGTCGAGACCTGCCCCACCCAGGCGCTGATGTTCGGCAAGCGCGATGACCTGTTGAAGATCGCCCGTGCGCGCATTGATAGAGAACCAGGCAAGTACGTCGATCATATCTATGGCGAAACGGAGGTCGGTGGCACCAGCTGGCTCTATCTCTCAGGGGTTCCCTTTGAGGATGCCGGCTTCGACACCAGCCTGCAGAAAGAACCGATCATCAACAATGTCAAAGACTTCCTCGGCACGGTCCCGATGGTTCTGGCGATCTGGCCGGCCCTGTTTACCGGGTTCCATCTGCTGGCGACCAAGGGAAAAGACCACCATGAAGACAGCCATGCCGATGAGGAGGGAGAAGAGTCATGAAATTACTTGCTGAAAACGGAATCAAGCCGCTGGACGCGGGCCAAAGGAAAGATGGCAAAAAGTGGAATCTGATTGAAAAGCTGATTCTCGGTTTGACCCTCGACCAGTACATCAGTCAGGTGATCCGCAATAAGTTCAACTGGATCCTAGCCGGGATCATGGCGATCGGCATCCCGTTTATTATCTACCGCTTCATTTTCGGCCTGGGTTCGGTGACGCATTCCTCCTACGATTATCCCTGGGGGCTGTTCCTCGGCTTCGGGCTGTTCTGTATGGTGCCGCTTTCCGCCTCCGGCTTTATGCTCGGAACCACGGTCGAGATCTTCGGCAGGCACGATTTTGAGCCGATCGAACGGCTCGCGCTGCTCAACGGTCTGCTCGGTTACCTGTTTGCCGTGGTCTACCTGTTGGTCGATTTAGGTCAGCCTTGGCGCCTTGCTTACCCGATGGTCTATTCCTTCGGTCCGGCGGCGGTGCTGTTCCTTGTTGGCTGGCATGTCGCCACCTACCTGTCGGTGCAGGTTGCAGAAGTCTCAACCGCCTTTTTCGAGTGGATCGGCTGGCCGAACGCCAAGAAGTTTATCCGCAAAGGCACCATCGGATTGACGGTTTCCGGGATCATCCTCTCGACCCTGCACCAGGGCGCACTCGGGGCACTGTTTGTCTATGCCCCAGGGAAAGTACACCCGCTCTGGTACTCCGCTTCTTTTCAGTGGATCCACTTCTTCGTCTCTTCGATCCCGGGTGGCCTGTGCATGGTGATCGCGGTCAGCACCATCGTCATGAAAACCATGAGTTGGCGCTGCGATGACCGCTTCAAGGATAATATCGATGACATCACCCTGAAGCTGGCCAAAGGGGCGAGCATGGGTCTGATCACCTACCTGGTGATCAAGCTGATCGCCGTCGCTCACGACAACGAGTGGGTCTACCTGGCCAGTGGTTGGGGGTTCTGGTGGCTTATCGAGATCCTCGGCGGTGTGGTGACTCCATTGGTGCTGTTCGCCTACGGCCTGCACCACCGGTTGGTCAGGCTGGTACGCATCGGCGCCTTCATAACCATCGCCGGCATTGTGCTCAACCGTCTGAATACTGCGCTGATCACTTTTAACTGGAAGCTCTATCAGGAGATCCCGCATATCAGCGAAATCATCATCAGTATCACCATCTTCGCCATCTACATCACCACTTATCGCTTCATCCTCAATCGGTTGCCGATCCTTTACGCCTGGAAAGCCCAGCCGCAGGAGGCGACGGTGACAGAGACCGCAGCAGCCCGCGAAGGGCAAAAAACCAGCGAAGTTCCTGCCGGGGCCTGAGGCCCGGGTATTCATGGTCGGCGCGGGAACCGGGTCCGCGCCGACCATATTTTTTCGAATTTAGCACCAACAATAGGTTAGCTGGCGACCAGCAAAAGTAGGCGCCTTAAGCGAGGCACCAAGGGCACCATGTAAAACCATAAATAATAGCTTTGATTATGCTTTTCAGAACTCTTGGAGCCTTGGTGGCTAACTTTCTTTTGGATTACAGACCGTACTTTACATGTTTCAGGGAAAGCCTTAAATGCTGATTTGGAGTCACCATGTTCGATAATCTGATCGCCAGGGCCATTGTGCCGATTGCTATCGCCGTCACCGGATTTGTCGTGTTCGGCTGTATCCTGCTCTACAGTCTGATCCAGTCGGATATGACCGACGAAGCGGTGTTGCACCTCGACAGCTTTGCCGAGACCATTGTCAAGTCAACCCGCTACGCGATGATGAAGGATGATCGCGAATCGTTGCGCAATATCGTCGAAAACGTCGGCACTCTTACCGAAATCGAACAGATCAGGCTCTTTGACCAGAACGGACAGGTGCGCTTCTCCGGAAATCCTCGAGAAGTGGAAGCAGAGACCGATTACCAGGCGCTGGAGGCCTGGATGCGGCAGGGGATGACAACCGGGCAGGAGGGTCGCGCCCTGACCCAGCACAATATCGACAAGCGTGCCGGGGTCATCGCCGTCTCGATGCCGATCCTCAATGAACCCAAGTGTTCGACCGCCGCCTGTCACTTTCATGGCGAAGAGGAACAGGTACTCGGCTTTCTGAATCTGGGGATCTCTCGCGACCCCCTGGAGAAAACCCTTGCCTTGCTGAGAAGCCGGATGATAATTTTCAGCATCATGGTTCTGTTTCTCACCATCAGCGGGGTTGCCGCGCTGTTGAGACTGAACCTGTTTCTGCCGATTCTGCGGCTGACCTTTTCCGCGGCTCAGGCCGTGCATGGAGTGGCGGCCAAGGATCTACCAAAAGCGGATAACAAGCTTGGGACACTGGAAAAAGATTTTCGCCTTCTGGTTGAGCAGCGTGATCAAGCCTGGCAAGATCAGAAAACCGCCAGCTTCTTACTGAAAAAAGCAGAGCATGGTTCCCTCAGAGACACCACCGACAGAGAAAATGCCGAACATCGAGCCGCTGCGCCGGCAGGTCCAGGCGAAAATCCGCAAACTTGAGCTGCGCGCCAGCAGCGGCTTGTGGATCCTGACCCTGTTCACCGCCCTCAGCCTCGCCGCCTACCGGGAGTTCGATTTTCTGCCACCACTCAGCGATGAGCTGCGTTCGGCGCTGGGAGCTGGTCCGCCAGTTGATTACATTAACTGGGCGCTGGTGCTCTACGGCTTTTCGGCGATCATCATCGTGTTGACCCAGATGACCGGCAGCAAACCGCCCGGCACCGCATTGAGTCACTTCGGCTATTTAAGCGCCTTTTACGCCTTCTACTATTTCTCCAATGGGCTGGCGGATAATTTCTGGGCCATCTTCACCATCGGCATGACCATCCTCAGCCTGCAGAGCTATCACATCTGGAATCACTACCGGGAGCAGATCCGCGGTGAGGAGGAGATTCTGGCAGAATTGGACAAGCTGCTGGAAGACTAGAAATTGATTGGCATTTTGCTTATAAAAAAGAGCGGCCTTTAGGTGCCGCTCTTTTTTTGTCTGTTAACCGGTGGCTAAAGCCCAAGTCTGCGCAGCAGGCTGGCCAGTTCGCTGAGCATCTGCAGCTTGTCCGGATCTTCAAGCAGCTGCCGGAAGTGGGCCGGCTCGCGGACGCCAGGGATCAGCTTGCGGGCATCGAAGCGCTCGCCAAGCAGGTCGTCAACGCCATGGTAATGGGCCGGCTCGCGCACCCCGGGGATCAGTTTGCGGCTCTGGTAACGGCCGAAGGCGACCCGGTCAGCCAGTTTCAGGTCAGTGTAGACCTCATCGATAACCGAAATCAGCAGTTCCTCTTCCATTTCCAGGGCGATATTGGCGTCAAACCAGTGCGCCGGTTCCTGAACCTCGGGGCGAACCTTCAGGTCCTGCAGCACTTCGGGTTGAATCCGCCGGAAATGGGCCGGCTCGACCCAGTCATGCTTGAGTTTCAGCTTGAGGGCATCAAGCCAGAGCAAGGCCAGGCTGTAGTCCCCCGCCAGCGACAAGCCCTTGCCGACCACCCTGCCGTTAAGTTTTTTGAACAGCGGGGTAAACTCTCGCTCGAAGATTGAACCGTCCAGGTTGCGGCCCGCCAGCTCGACCTTTTCGATTTTAGCGCCTTCGCCGATCTGCATGATCACCGGCATGGTGGTGGCGACGACAAAACCGATCTGACTGGAGATTTTGTCGAAGACCTTGTCGATCTCAGGCTGGGCCCCCTCGCGAAGAAATTTGTAGATATTCACCAGGTCTTCGTACTGCTTGACCACGGCCGGGTGGGCCGGTTCGACCCAATCTCGATACTTCGCCATTTGTTTCCCCCTTTACGGATAAGAGTTGTGCTGCCTTTGCCAGAGCAGTGCTACAGCCCCAATGCAGGAGCAATTCAGCGCCCGCTCGCCATCCTGCTCTTGAAAACCTCATAAGGTATCGGCTGCTTGAGCAGGCCGAAGGGATTGTCTGGGTCGAGGGTGGTCCAGGAAGACCCGGTCGGCACGCTGCTTTCAGAAGCCGGCAGACGCTCGTTAAAGATCGGTAAATCCAGTTCTTGGTGGATCTCGCTTTGCGGGGTGCCGGCATAGGCCGCCTGGAGGCGGTCAATGATCCGCTCGCCTTGGGTGCGCAGCACCCGGCTATGCTCATCGACCTGCCGGCGCATTGTTTTCATGCTGGCCTTGATCGCTTCGCTGTCGTTCGGGTCGGTGGCCAGCACCAGGTCGTAGATGCGGCAGAGGTGGCGATGGGTATCAACGTTGGTTTCCTTGATGAAGGCGCGTACCTCGGCCCGCAGCCCCTGGGTCAGTCGGTCGGGGAAGAAGCGGCGCAGCAGCAGGTAGGAAAAGTCGACCTCCATATTGAAATAGTGCAGGCCGTAGTCGCTGAAATTGCGCGCGAAGAAGGCATAGTTGGCGATCTTGTGAAAGGTCTCGACCTGCGGGTCCTTGATCCGGTAGTCGAAGCCGAAGTAGTCGCCGCTGAGGATATTGTCGTCGCGCAGCTTTTTCTCCAGGCCGGTGAAAGCGTAGGCTTCGGCCCGGCAGAAGTTGAAGGGATTGTCGACGTGCCGTTCCATGAAGTTGAGGTTGATGAGGATATCCTGCATGTTGGTGTCCGGTTCGAACATCAACAGGTTGTAAGCGACATGCAGGTTGAAGTCGTTGAGAAGTTTCAGGGCCTTTTCGATCTGGGCCACGGTGTTCTTGCGGTTCAGGTTGTCCAGGCCGCGTTGCGAAGCGTTTTCCACCCCCAGAAAGACCCGGAAGATGCCTAAATCGTCGAGCACCCGCAGGGCCTCCCGGTTGATGCTGTCGGGGCGGGCCTTGACGGCGATGGCGATCTTCTCAACAGCGGCCTCTTGCAATCCCCGCCGCAAGGCTTTGAAGCGGGTTAGGGCCTGCTTTTTATCCGGCAGGAAAAAGTTGTCGTCCTGAAAGTTGAAGATGCGGATGCCGTGCTGATGGTAAAGCTCGCTCATTTCGGCGACGATGTTGTCGATACTGCGGATGCGGAACTTTTTACCCCCGCCGCTGCGGTACCAGGCGTCGATGCTGCAAAAGGCGCACTCCCGCCAGCAGCCGCGGCTGGAAAGGATGCTGGCAATCGGCTGGCCGAAGTATTCATGGAACTCGTTGCGGCGCGGAAAGGGCAGGGCGTCGAGGTCCTCCGGGTTGCCCAGTCCTGGATTGGTGCGGATGCTGCCATCGGCGGCGCGATAACAGAAACCGGCCACCCTGCTTAAGTCAGGCAGGTTTTCCGCCAGGTTGCAGAGCAGCTCTTCCCCCTCGCCGAGGGCGACCGAATCGAACTCGGGAAAATCACTGAGCAGCTGTCCACAGTTCAGCGCAGCAAAGTGCCCCCCGGCCGTGAGATGGCCGGTGAAGTCAGCTGCGCGGAGTTTTTCCGCCAGTCGACAGAATTCCCGCGCCCGGCCGGTAAAAACCATCGACAGGCCGACGATGTCCGGCGCAGCAGCGAGCACGCTGCGCACCACCTGAGCGCTGTCGGCCTCTTCGTTGAAAGGCATAATCACCGCTTCATACCCGGCCTGTTCCAGGGCCGAAGCCATATAGCGCAGCCCGAGGTTTTCTTCCAGTTCAGCTCCGACAAGTGCAATTTTCATTTCACAACTCCTTGCGATAACCTGCCCGCTCCGGTTTGTCTCTGGTGTAAGTGGTTGTTTTTCCGAATTTGGTTCAGGGCCGTGCAACAAACAGTCAATAGCATGTAGCCGGGCAGGTGGTTCGGCTCAAGATGCCCGCTGCGCCAGGCCGGTATGCTGGCCAGTTGCGGGCGCCGTGACCTCGTCCCCCAGCAGGGAGGAGCGGGTAACAGAGGGTGTGGGGAAATGGGCAGAGGTCTATTACCTTTATCAGAACCTAATGAGAGGTCAAGTGGGGACCAAAGATTTTTTTCCTGGCCGGCGGGCAAAGGGGGGGCTGGTTTTGCTTGTCTTCAGGAACTGTCCTTTTCATATGTTTGGTACAATAATTGATCCAACACCGGGCAGAAGCGTTCTGGCTCGGTGGATTGTTTTTGTTTGCCGGATCGGCAACAGGGGACATTTGTATGATGGAATATACTCTGCCTGCTCTCGCCATGCTTATTGTTCTCTGTGCTTTCTGCCAGTGGCTCTCCTGGCGGCTGAAGCTGCCGGCGATTCTGTTTCTGCTGCTGAGCGGGATTCTCGCCGGTCCGGTTTTCGGCGTGCTCGATCCGCAGGCGTTGCTCGGTGAGCTGTTCTTTCCTTTTGTCTCCCTTTCTGTCGCCATCATTCTCTTCGAAGGCAGCCTGACCCTCAAATTCAAAGAGATTCTCGGCCTGCAGAAGGTGGTGCGCAACATGGTCTCGATCGGCATGCTGCTCACCTGGCTGATCACCGCAGTGGCCACCCGCCTGGCCCTGGATCTGTCCTGGCAGGTCTGTTTTCTGTTCGGTGCAATTACCGTGGTCACCGGCCCGACGGTGATCGTGCCGATGTTGCGCACCGTGCGGCCGACCGCTTCGGTGGCAAATATCCTGCGCTGGGAGGGGATCGTCATCGACCCGATCGGCGCCTCCCTGGCGGTGCTGGTTTATGAATTTATCATCTCCGGCGGCGGCCGTGAGGCCCTCGGCCACACCCTGCTGTCCTTCGGCCAGATCGTGGCGATCGGGGTGGTGATCGGCGCTGGCTGCGGCTACCTGTTCGGGCTGCTGCTGCGCCGCCATCTGCTGCCGGAGTACCTGCACAATATCTGTGCTCTGGCTCTGGTGCTCGGCACTTTTGCTCTCTCCAACCTGCTGCAGGAAGAATCCGGGCTGGTCACGGTGACGGTGCTGGGGATCTGGCTGGCCAATATGCGCGATGTCGACACCGAGGACATTCTCAACTTTAAAGAGAGTCTCAGTATCCTGCTGATATCCATGTTGTTCGTCATGCTGGCGGCCCGCCAGCAGCTGGCCCCTTTTCAGCAGCTGGGCTGGGCGGCGCTCTGGGTGTTTCTGGCGATTCAGTTCATTGCCCGCCCATTAAGCGTGCTGGTTTCCACCATCGGCTCCTCCCTCAGCTGGCCGGAACGGCACCTGCTGGCCTGGATCGCCCCCCGCGGGATTGTTGCCGCCGCAATTTCTGCTCTGTTCGCCCTGCAGTTGACCAATATCGGCTTTGCCGGGGCCCAGCTGCTGGTGCCGCTGACCTTTCTGGTGATTATCGGCACCGTCCTGTTGCAGAGCACCACGGCCCGCTTGATAGCCCACTGGCTTGGGGTGGCGGAGCCTGAACCGAAGGGCTTTTTAATCGTTGGCGCAAATGAGGTCGCCCGGACCATCGCCCTGGCATTACAGGCAAATGGCTTTTCCGTGAAGTTGGCAGATACCGATTGGGACAAAGTCGCCAAGGCCAAACTCAAGGGGCTGCCGACCTATCTGGGCAACCCGATGTCGGAACATGCCGAGCGTCACCTCAACCTGATTGGCATCGGCCGGATGCTGGCCCTGGCTCCCCAGGCGAAT
>CAMYNR010000164.1 GCA_947259715.1 uncultured Desulfuromonadales bacterium | reverse complement strand
TAAAGTGCTGCAAATCAGCAGCCTGCAGCCCGCAGCGGCGCAGAAATCGATCCCGCAAGCGGGGCAGTTCGGCCTTGAGAAGCGCCGGCAATCGGGGGGAGAGGATCAACTCCATCCCCTCGTCACGAAAATTCCAGCCCATAATATGATAGCTGTCAGCAAACAACTCCGAATGGCTGGCGAGCAGCTCGGGCCCACTCGCTTCGAACTGATCACCGGCCACCAGCACAGCGGCGGCGCCATCGGCAAACAGCGAGGTTCCGATCAGATTTTTTTTGCTCAGATCCGCGGTCATCAGGGTCAGGCTACAGCACTCCAGGGCGGTCAGCAGGACTCTGGCCTGCGGATGGGCAAGACAGTAATCCAGCGCCCGGGACAAGCCGGCCGCGCCAGCCGCGCAACCCAGTCCCCAGATCGGCAAGCGACTGGTGTGGGGTAAAAAGTCGAGCTCGTTGAGCAACCGAGCGTCCAGCGATGGGGTCGCCTGGCCGGTGGTGTTGACAAAAATCAGATGATCGATCTGGGCTGCCGAGAGCTGCGCTGCAGCCAGGCAGTCTACAGCGGCACTTTTCAGCAGAGCCAACCCGTCGCTCAAGAAAATCTGGTTGCGTTCGCTTGCCGAGTGCGGCTCAAGATACCATTCGAGTGGTCGGACTAACTGCCGAAAAGCGATTCGGGAATTGGCAAAAATCTCCAATTGCCGATCAAGGTCAGGAATTTTATCGGCAAAAATATGCTGAACTGCCGCCTTAACATCTTGCTGAGAAACCCGATAAGGCGGAACCGCATGTCTGGCTGCGAGGATGCGCGGCATCAGCGAATCCTTTACGATGCTCAGTGGCTCATTTGCCAACAGCGGAAATATCTATTTTCTGGCTATCCACTTTGCTCAACTGGCCAGGGGACGGGCTCAGATTTCCCATTGCATGGGTGTCTGTCGCCTGGATGGCGACAGTCAAGCCCCAGGGATGGGTTCATGCGGCCCTGGAAATGGGAAGTCTGAGCCCGGTTCGCCGATTGATTGAGCGAAGCGCATAGCCAGATATTTTTTTTCAGATAAACCGCTTCATCAACTCATCGAGCAGCCGATCAATATTCCCTGCTGTCACCTGATAACGGGCACAGGCTTCTTCAGCGCGCCTTCGCCGCTCAGGAATCTGGAGATCAGCCAAGCGGCCAAAAACGCCCATCCGTCGACCCACCTGATAGAGCAGCTGCTCTTCCACCGGTAGATCCAGGAACCTTTTGATAACCCCAGTCAGCTTTTGCTTATCCTCCGGATAGCGCCCCTCGATCTCCTGGAACAGATTCAGGATATGATCGCTTTTCAGCTCACTGCTGATCCCCTCGAGGGTATCCAGAAACAGCAGAATCTCTTCGGCGACCTGTTTGTCACCCAGCTTCTGAAAAGAACCGTCCTGCCAGGCGTCGAACAGCTCGGTGTGGTCAGGGATCGCCAAACTGCGCAGGCGGATGAAATCGGCATCGATCTGATTCAGCGCATCAGCGGTCTCCAGTGCATGCTCGCGGCTGTACCTGCTGCCCCCCAGCCCCGGCATGACATATTCCGAGAGTTCCATACCGGCTAGCTTGACCTTCTTTCCGGCGCGGATATGCATCGCTTTGTCGGTCCCCTTCTGCACATGCTGCAGCACCGCGTCACACCCGGACTCCATACCGATATGAATACGATTCAATCCTGCAGCGGCCAAGGCTGTTAGGTCCTGTCCGCCGATGCGGTCGATGGTCTGCGAACGGGCGTAAGAGGTGATTCTTTTTACCCGGGGGAAACGCTGCTTGATCCGCTCAAGGATTCTGATCAGGTCAGCCGGTTTGAGGACCAGACTGTTGGCATCCTGTAAAAATATCGACTCCATTCCGTCTTCCAGCCAGCTGTAGGCGGCGTAGAGCGCCAACTGCTCGCCATCATCCAGGTTGTCTGCCAATTGGCCCAGGACCTTGCTGGTCAATGCCCCATTTCGCTGTTGCTGCTCGCGCAGTCGACCTAACTGGCGATGCACGCAATCGATATCCTGCAAAATATGCTCGACCGGACGCAGGGAGAATTTGGCATGTTTGTAAACCGGGCAGAAAGTACAGCGGTTCCAGGGACAGTTGCGGGTCAGCCGCAACAGCAGGCTGGCGGCTTCACTCGGCGGCCGGATTGGCCCTTGCTCAAACCCCTGATAGGATTCTTTCTGTTTAGCCATGAGAGATCACCAAGCCGGCGAGAAACACGCCATCATCAGCTGTGGCCGCGAGATGCGTTTTCATAAGTCATCCTTTACTTTCCAATATAACCTATCCGGGTCAAATATCCTCGGTTTGCGGAGAATTTATCCCCCATCCTCCTCTAGCCCTGCAGATATCATTGGTTTAATATTGTTAGAAAAATCCCTTTAAACCGCATTTGGTTTGCTATGCCACCGATCCTGAAGAAAATCCTCAAGTTCCTTCTTCTTGCGCCACTTCTGGTGCTGATCGCCAATTGCTCAAGCAACCGCGACTGGCGCTCAGCGACTCGCGAGCCGGCCGGAATCGCCCCTGATCCGGCAACAACCAGCGAAGCGGTTTTGCAGGTGTATGGCGCCTCCGCCTGGGGCTGGCGCGGCTGGTTCGCTATTCACACCTGGATTGCCGCCAAGCCCAGCGGTGAATCTTCGTACACGGTGTATGAAGTCATCGGTTGGCGGGAATACAGCGGCAGACCGGTGCTCAGAATTGCCAAAGACTATCCAGACCGGCACTGGTTCGGGGAAAAACCGGAGTTGCTGGTCAGCCATCAGGGCGAAGGGGTCGATCAGCTGATCGATGCGGTCGAACAGGCCGCGCTCAGTTACCCATGGAAAACCGAGTATAAAGTGTTCCCAGGGCCGAACAGCAACACCTTCACGGCCTGGGTCGCCAAAAAAGTCCCTGAATGAAAATGAGATTAACGAGCAATTTTTTGCAAGGTCAAGGAAATCAAGACATTGCGCGGAGGCGTACATTGTACGCCGCACAAGCAAAGCCGCAGATTGACGCAGAGATTGCTAAAAAGGGCCGTTTCCGTATGGAAACGAATTAAATGAAAAGTCGGAACTCAGCTCTTTCGGCTTTCTGCTGTGCTAATATTGAGATTAGAGAAAAGAGTGGAAAACCATTCGATTTAACCTATGGAGGAGTGAAGTTATGACCGAAAACAGCTGCCAAAATCCGGAAGAACACTGCGATCTGCACGCCTGCCAGCTGACCGCCAGCGGAAGAAACCCAGAAGTGGACAAAATGTTTGAAAACCCCCGTTTCGCCTGCACGAATTGCGGGGTGAAAGTGCACGATAAGGCGAATGTCTGCCGCCCTAAAGCTCTTTAAACAATAATTTCAATATTCCAAAAATAAGAGCCGACAGCTATCTGCCGGCTCTTATTTTTGTTCTGGGGGAATGGAGCAAAATCCAACTACAGCTGGTAGCCGGCCCCGGCAAATTGAATATTGGCCGGGTCAGCAGATCTTGGCGGCGAAACCGCATGCACGCCCTCGCAGGAAGGACATAAGCCTACAAAGGTGGTCAGCACAAAAGCCGCCCCGCACCCCTGGCAGCTGGTAGTCAGTCCACCCCCCGGAATCGGCCGTTCGCGCAACGCGCCACCGTGGGCATGGTAAACAAATTCGACCAACTCCCGGCCTTCGGCGTAAGGGCCGGCGCCACTCCCGCAACTTCCGCAGTTTCCCATCGTAAAGCTCCTCTTGAAATTTTAATGCTGCAACCATGTTCCTATTTGTCTTCCAAGTTAAAACAGTGAGCAGGAGGAAAACATGACGCAGATCAATTCCAGAGTTTCCCTGTAAAAAAACCGCAAAATAAAACAGGCCCGACATTCAGCCGGGCCTGTTGTTTAGCAATCGGGAGGGTTCTCTGATGCCGCCTTGACTTGATTTTCCTGTCGCAAAGCTGGCAGGTTCTACAATCATTTTGTGAAGCGTCCGAGATTGAGCCCTCAACTCCTTTTGGCACTTCTATTTTTTGACATCAGGGTTTTCCGATTTCTGTTCTCTATGATTTTATTATCACTCCGCACCGATTTTGAGACAACCCCTGCCAGGTATTTTTTTCCAAACCTTACAAATCACTGGTCATAATAAACAGCGGCTGGCGCAAGAAGGATTCGTAAATCGGCCGCAGCCGATCGGTTGCATAGTATTTGGCGACATCGACGACCTTCTTGCGCCCGGTCACCACGCTGATCGGCACATTGTCGTAGCAGCCGTTGCGCAGGCTGACAAGGCGGCCGGAAGATCCCTGCAGAATCAGGTCAAGGGCCAGGTTGCCGTAAGCCATCGGCACGATCGAATCCATCGCGTCGGGGTCACCGCAACGCACCAGGTAGCCTAGCCGCTGGTTGACCACATTGACCCTTCGTCCCTGGTTAAAACGGGGGGAAAGCTCCTTCAGCTCCCTGGCAACCTGATCGCCGATACCACCCAATTTTTTATGGCCGTATTGATCGACCTCCTCCCCCTCGAACAACATATCAGCATGATGGCTCATGGTCGCCCCCTCGGAGACCAGGACCACCGAATAATTGCTCGGATGCCGGCGACGATCATCGCTGAGCAGCTCGGCCAGATGCTCTATTTCGAAAGGATGTTCGGGGATCACACAGCGATCGGCAGCCCCGGCCATGGTCGGCAGCAGCGCCGAATAGCCGGCATAGCGACCGAAGACCTCTAACACTAAAAAGCGTTCGTGGGAGCCGGCACAGGTGCGCAGACTGTGGGTCAGCTCGATGGTTCGGGTCACGCAGGTGGAAAAACCGATGCAGTAGTCGGTGCCGGGCACATCGTTATCCATGGTCTTCGGTATCGCGACCACTTTGACCCCCGCTTCGTGCAGGCGCAGCCCGTAGCTGAGGGTATCGTCACCACCAATCGGAATCAGCGTGTCAATACCGAGAAAATCCAGATTTTTCAGCACCGTCGGAGTAAGGTCGTTGATCTCCTGGTCATACTCATCGCGCAGGTGCGGCGGGACATTGCTCAGCGGCAGATGACTGGGGCGGGTTCTTGAGGTGTGCAGAAAGGTTCCGCCAGTCCGCCCGGCCCGGTTAACCACCTCTTTGGTCAGTTCCTGAACATGTTCGCTGTTATCCGCCTGCGCATCGGGGATCAGGTCAACCAGCCCGGCCCAGCCGCGTCGGATGCCGATCACCCGGTAGCCTTCCCGCAGAGCCCGTACCGTCACGGCGCGAATCGCCGGATTCAGCCCTGGAACATCACCGCCGCCGGTTAAAATGCCGATTGTCCCTTTCGTCATGGCTTGCCTCCCTGGAACGGAAAATACTTCAAGAACGACAGGTCCCTTGCCCTAATGGTAGACAATCTTTTGCTGTTGGCAACGTGCGCAGAGATAATGGGTTTTTTAAATCAGCTCAAAAGAGCCCACCAGTTTTTCAAAAACCGGCAGGTCGCGTTGAAAATAATAAATCTCGGTGGCATAGAAACTCAGCAGAAAAAAGCGTTTTTCTGTCGCCAGTCCATAGAGCACGCCCTGATAGTTCAGCCCCTGCTGGTTCTCAAAACCAAGCTGCAATCGAAAACCATATTCTCCGGCGATCTCCGCCGGTTGATTGGCAATAACCTGAAGGGCCCTCATCCCCTGCTGACTCTTAAGCAGGCGAATGGTCAGTTCGGCCAGTTCCGAAGGCAGCAGTGAGCTGCTGGAGATAATCTCAAGGGGCGAAAAGGCCTCTTCATGCGCAGCATGACTGAGGGTGATAACTTGCAACGCCACACCATCGCGGGATAGCAGCAGACCTTCCGATTCCTGCCCGAAACGCATCCAGTTGCTCGGCAGCCGGACAGAAAAATGTTCGCTGATATATTGAACATGGTCGCTCTTGACCATCTGCCAATTTGGCGTAGCGCAGCCGAACAAACCCAACAGCAGCACTAAGGCGCAACTGAATTTTGCTGACATGGCTACTCTCTCTCCTTGATCTGGGCGAGATAAAGCAGCACATAGTCTCGATCTGCCGCCTGCGGTGCGAGTGCCAGATATTTTTCCAGATAGTTCTGCGCTTGCTGGTCCTGGCGAAGCTTAAAATGATGATAGCCCAGCGCCCGGTAACTTGGTGCATAGCCTGGCGCTCTGAGAATCGCCTGCTGATAGGACGCCAACGCCAGCTGCTGATCCCCCGGCTCGCCACGCTGCCGGTAGGCTTCGCCGAGATAATAGGATGAGTAAGCTGGATAGAGTTCAGCAGTCGGCTCACTCTTGAGCGCCAAAAGGACGCTTTTATAGTGGCCCATCGCCAGGTCCTCTGCCAGCGCCAGAAGACGTAATTCATTGGTCAGCTCCAAGTATGTTCCCTCACCGCTCGTCCCGTTTTGACCCTGCAGCTGGTGCATGCGCTGAAAACTTCTCACCCGCTCCTGCATCTGCGGATGAGTGGAAAAAAAGAAGGGTTCACTGATCCGGCGTGCCTCGGTTTCTGCGGCTATCCGGCGAAAGACCTTCACGGCCTCTAAGCTGCTATAGCCGGCCTGCAGCAAGCGCTGAAAGGCAACCTCATCGGCGGCGTTTTCCAGAGCCTGGGAATAACCGGAGATCGACGAGGCCGCCAGCACCGAGCCGACCAGCGGGATGCCGGTCAGGCTGATGCTTCTCGCCAGGGCGGTGGAGAATTTACTTCTTTGCGTCTGCTGCAGAGAATGTCGCGCGACAAAATGGGCACACTCATGGCCCAGTACGGTCGCGGCCTGGGCCTCATTGGCAAACCGGGCGAGCAGCCCGGTATGGATATAGATGCTGCCATTCGGCAGGACAAAGGCATTTAAGGATGGGGATTTGAGAATGTGGACCCGGAGCGTTTTTTGAAATTCGGGATAGAGGCGCTCGATGATCTTTTGCAGGTAACCCTGCAGGCGGGGATCCGCATAGAGGAGATCACTGAAAGCCAACTCCTGATCAAACTGCTCGGAAACCTTCCAGAGCCGCTTTTCCTGATCACCCGCAAAGCCCACGGTTTGAGCACTTTCAAAAGGCTGAACCGGGCTGCAGGCGATCACCATCAATGGCAGCAGGGCGAACAGGACAACCAATCTGATCATGGCTGATCACCCGAGAAAAGCTCACTGATCATCAGGCGGGCATCCGCCGGTTTGCGCAGATCACGGTTGCCGACCACCTGCTTCTGCCGCAACCAGAGCAGATCGCCAGTCTGCAGCTCAACCACCCCCAGTTGTAAGTGCGAGCTTCCCGGCGGCATGGCCACCCCGACCAGGCTGGCCATGGTCATCATCGCTACCCGCCCCTTGGTAGAAATATAATCAGCGCCAAAAAGCAACAGAGCTGCTTCAGCGCCGGTTTTTTCTCGTAAAAAGCTTAACCCAGGGCCGAGGGTGTAATCAAAACTGTCAACTTTATGGCTCCAGCCATAGGCTGGAAAATTGGTGTGCAGGAAGGCAGAACTGGAAACCGCGCCATAGAGCAGCAGGTGTTCGTGGAGCAATTTTGTTTCTGCGGCGCTAAGTTCCGGCAACCCCATGAGCTGCCCCTGAGCCTGCTGGGAGAGCTGCGCAGCGAGGGACGTCTCCAAGGCGGCTTTTGCCTGCGCAGACCACTCAGGAACCATTTCAACCATCCCCCCGGCAAAGACTTCATGCACGCGCACCTTCACCGGCAGAACCAGCAATTTGTCCGGCAACGAATCCGGATTAAAGACAGAGGTGTTTTTTTTGCTGACCGCTGGAACTGAAGAGGTGGCACAAGCGGTCAGCAGGCAGGCCAGAGACCACGCCAGGAATATGCCCGAGAAAGATCGCAAACGCCGAAGCCTCCAGAAATGAAGAGCTGAGGATTCTGGTCAATATAGCTGTTTTTTGTGACAGTCTGCAATGCCGAGATGGCGGCTTCAGGCTATCAACAGGGTTGCTTGAATTGGCTTAATGGTCATCAGGAACTGCATGAGAGCATGGAACAACCGGCCCGGTGGCGCGCCCACTCAGGACGTTTGGCAGCGAACTCCTGCTGCTCCGGCTGTTCAGCGTAGGGCTGGCGCAGCACTTCAAGCAGCTCAGTCACCAGGCTGTAATCACCGCTTTCGGCCTTGTCTATGGCCAGCTGCGCCAGGTAATTACGCAGCACATATTTGGGATTGACCGCCTGCATCTGCGAGCGGCGATCTTCTTCCTCGCGGCCGTCTCCAGCAACCCGCTGCAAGTAGCTGCGCAACCAGTCAGCGGTGCGCCTGCGGTGCTCTTCGGTCAGCTGCTCCGGCTGATAATAAGCTTCCTGCAAGGGTGCCAGCAGCGCTTCATCATCGAGCTGCTGAGGTTCCGGCTGCCCGGCTCCGACTTCAGTCAGATTCCGGTAGAAAATCGTCATGTCGGTCTCGGCCGATTGCAGCAGCGCATCCAGCTCCTTGCAGAGCGCCTCATCGCTGGCTGCTTCAAACTGACGCAGGCCCAACTTTTGCGCCATCATCTCTTGCCAGCCACGTTGATAACTGGCTCCGTAAAGTTTAAGGGCCTCTTCCAGCGGCTCAGCCTGGCCGATCAATGGATAGATGGCGTTCGCCAGCTGGGCGAGGTTCCACAGCGCCACCTGCGGTTGCTGGCCGAAGCAGTAGCGGCGCCCCTGGGCATCAGTGGTGTTCGGCGTCCAGGTCAGATCATAATCTTCCAACCAGCCGTAGGGCCCATAATCGATGGTCAGGCCTGAAATTGACATATTGTCGGTATTCATCACCCCGTGGACAAAGCCAACCCGCATCCAATGAACCATCAGGTCGGCGGTGCGGCGACAGATCTCCTCAAACCACTGCAGGTAGGTCGCGACACCGGGGGCTGGAAGCTGGGGGAAATCGTGTCGGATGGTGAAATCAACCAGTTTCCGCAACTGCTCGAGTTCGTCACGATAGGTAAAAATCTGAAAACTGCCGAAACGGGTAAAGGAGGGCGAGACCCGACAGACAATCGCCCCAGGTTCCTGCTTGGGATGGCCATCGTAAAACATGTCGCGCGTCACCTCTTCGCCGGTCAGCACCAGGCTCAATGCCCGGGTGGTGGGGATGCCAAGGTGGTGCATCGCCTCGCTGCAGAGAAATTCCCGCACCGACGACCGCAGCACCGCCAACCCATCCCCCTGCCGCGAATAGGGAGTCAATCCGCAGCCCTTGAGCTGCAACATCCAGTGCTCGCCGCGAGCATTCAAGACCTCGCCAAGATTGATGGCCCGGCCATCACCCAGCTGCCCGGCCCAGTGGCCGAATTGATGACCACCGTAGCACATGGCATAGGGATCCATTCCGGGCAGCAGCCGGTTCCCGGCAAAGACCTCTGCAAAGAGCTCCGTTTCACAGGCCTGCTCCGAGAGCCCCAGAAGGTCCGCGACCTCTTCAGAAAAAGCAACCAAGCGCGGTTTGGCCATCGGAGTCGGCTTGACTCGCGAATAGCAGGCCTTGGGGACTTGACGCACTCGATTGCTGCAATCGGGATCGGCCGGCAGCTCGCGCAGGAAACGATTGTCAAAATGGAGGGATTCGAGCTCCTGAGCGGGGGTTTCCAGCGAATATTCACTCTTCATGAACTGATTGTCGCATTGCTAAAGGGATCGGGACAAGGGCGGGTGACTTTTTCCCTCTTCGGTGACCGATTCAGCGGTTAAATTTTTCCTGACCATTGTCCACTCGATTGCGGATGATAAAATAACCACTGCTACCCAAAAATCTTATCGAGACCTCGGTCAAAAGGAGGAAAATGATGAAATCCCAGCTGGCTCTTTTTTTCCTGTTGCTGTTCGCCACCAGCAGTATCGCCGCTGGTCGTTCCATCGACTACCAGGTCGCGGGAGAAACCTACCAGGGCTACTATGTCAGCCCGGCGGCAAATGCTCCTCTGGTGCTTCTGGTCCACGACTGGGACGGTCTGACCGGCTATGAGGAAAAACGCGCCGAAATGCTGGCAGCAATGGGCTATGCGGTCTTCGCTGCCGACCTGTTCGGCAAGGGAGTGCGTCCGACCGAGGTGGTCGATAAACGCCAGCACACCGGTGAGCTCTACAAAGATCGGCAGAAAATGCGCAACTTACTTGAAGGTGCGCTTGAGGCCGCCAAATCTCTGGGGGCAAACATCGATCATGCCGTAAGCATGGGCTACTGCTTCGGCGGAGCCGCAGTTCTTGAACAGGCCCGCTCCGGAGCCAACCTGAAAGGCTTTGTCACCTTTCACGGCGGTTTGAGTACACCAGAAGGTCAGGACTACAGCCAGACCAAGGGTAAGCTGTTGATCTTCCACGGCAGCGCCGACACGGCCATCACCATGGACCAGTTCGCCAGCCTGGCCGATGAGCTGGAAAAAACCGGCGTCCCCCACGAGATGACGGCCTACGGCGGCGCACCACACGCCTTCACCGTGTTTGGTAGTGACCGCTACCGCAAGGATGCCGACGAGAAGTCCTGGCGGCGGTTCGGGAGGTTCTTAGCGGAAACACTGGGGGGCAAAGCGATCGGCGCGCCAAGCATCCCCAAAGGATTTACTGTCGAGTGACGCTAGGGGGGACGCGAGAGCAATCATGAAAAACAAGCGGCGCATTCTGGCCAATGCCGATATCGCGGAAATCATCCTTGCTCCTCCGGATGGGCATCAGCACCTGCGCGCCACCATCAAACTGCATACGGGGGAGGAAATCATCCTGCAGGAAGCGACGGTAGCCAATCTGGTGCGTGCCTATGTCGGGGTTAAAACTCACCCAAAGAGGAGAAGCTATAGATTGGTCGGACAGGAATTGACCGAGAAGCAACGGAAAAAGGGATTTGCCGACTGGCAGCTGCTTGAGAAGGAAAGCTGAGCCAGGAGAACTCGCCTGAAGAGTTCTGAATGCATCGGTTTATCCAAGACCTCCCTGGTTCAGAATCGCCAGTAAAATTTTTACCGAAGTTCAAGAATTTCTGATCTCAACAGCGAAGTTTTTCAAGCTTCGAGGCACATCAATCCAAGAAGAAAATCTCTTTATTTTTTCGCTACTCATGCTTCCTTCCAGCAAGCAATTAGCGTGCTATGATTTTAAGAGGAGCAACCCCGACCGACGCTTTCATTAAACAGTGAGCATCTGGAAACTCCGGATGCCACTGTGAGGTTTCCAAGAGGGTGAGAATGCGAGCGACCAAGGTCCGAAACATGCTGCACACCATTGAACGGGAAGCCAGGCTGACCGCCCCGCTGACCGGCAGGTCCGCTTTTGATCCAAGGGTCATGGACGCCATGAAGCAGGTTCCGCGCGATGCTTTCGTTCTGCCCGACCTGCTCGATCAGGCTTTCGAGAATGGTCCGCTGCCGATCGGGATGGGGCAAACCATCTCGCAACCCTATATCGTCGCCCTGATGACCGACCTGCTTGAGCCGGAGCCTACGCACACTATCCTCGAAATCGGCACCGGCTCCGGCTACCAGGCAGCAATCCTGGCGCAACTGGTCCAGCAGATCTACACCCTGGAAATCATTCCGGTCCTGGCCGCGCAGGCCGCTGACCTGCTGCTTCGACTCGGCTATGACAACGTTGAGGTCAGAACCGGCGACGGCCATTCCGGCTGCCCTGAGCATGCCCCTTTTGATGGCATTATTATCACCGCCGCGACAACCCACCTGCCGCCCAAACTGATCGAACAACTCAAACCGGGAGGGCGTCTGGTGGCACCTATCGGTCTTCCCGACCTGTCGCAGGAGCTTGTGCTGGTGGAAAAGGATCAGACCGGCAAGCTGCATACCAGCGATATCCTGGGAGTTGCTTTTGTGCCGATGACCGGCGGTCCTGATAAAAGGAGGCAGCCCACCTGAGTTGACAAACGAATGAATCAGATCACAAAGGAGGCAACCATGTTAGTCGGTGAATTTTGTACCCGCGAAGTTGCAATTATCGATCGGGCCGCAACCATCCTTGATGCGGCAAAAGTGATGCGCTCGCAGCATGTCGGCAACCTGGTGATAACCGATACACGAAACGATCAGCAGGTGCCGGTCGGAATTCTCACCGATCGGGATATCGTGGTAGAACTTCTGGCCGAGGAGATTGAGCTGGACAAGGTTTCGGTCGGGGATGCCATGAGCTATGAATTAATTTGCGTCAAAGAACAGGATGGCTTGTTGGAGACCATTGAAAAAATGCGCGATCATGGCATCCGTCGTCTGCCGGTGGTTGACAGTTCAGGAGCACTGGCCGGCATCATCACCATGGATGATCTGATTGAGCTGCTGGCCGAGCAGTTGACCGATCTGGTTCGTCTGATCGGCAACGAACTGGTCCGGGAACGGGCCAAGCGGGATTGACGTGCAGGACTCTATTTTCCAGATCCGCGTCGCCTGCTATTCCGGCTACCGCGGCGAAGAGACACCACGAAGGTTTTACCTTGGCGAGCGGGTGATTGAGATCAGCCAGATTCAAGACCGCTGGCTCGCTCCTGACCACCGCTATTTCAAGGTCCGTTGCAGTGCCGGGGACCAATATATTCTACGGCACGATTGCCGTACCAATATTTGGGAGCTAACCACCTTCGAAAGCCGGGAGATCCAAGCATAATATTCGGAACTATCCCCCATCAAATTAAGGTCTTGGTCACTAAGTCACAAAGACACTAAGAATATCAAGAGCCTAGCTATCCATTCCGCGATCCTGGTGACTTTGTGCCTTTGTGGCTCACCAATGCTTTTCCCAGTT
>CAMYNR010000163.1 GCA_947259715.1 uncultured Desulfuromonadales bacterium | reverse complement strand
AGTGGCTGCTGGCGCATAAACAATTTCTATCCTGCTATTGTAATAATTATCCCAGCTGCTGTAGTAGGCGGGACGTCCGTAATTATCACGTCCACCATAATAGGGACCCATAGAAAATGCCGCACTGCGCCCAGTGTTAGTAACAGTCTTTGTTTGCTGCCCTACCAGTTTTGTGAGAAGGACCGAGTCACAACCATTTTCAGCCATTCTCCTTTTAATGTTGTCCTTGTCGAACTCCTCGTTCTTTGGGAGATCTTTATAGCTGGACACGGCATTCACGCTCTGGGTGGCAAATTGATTGATGAAGGAATCCTCGAATATCCGTCGGTTGACCTCATTCGCGGCAACCCCGATAAGGTAGACTTTTTTGATCGGCCCTTTGTAGTAAGGGCTTGACCAGGACCTGACTATTTCGGTACTCGTGCAGGCGACAACCAGTGATCCAATGAGCATTAATACTAAAACACGAATAAAGACCGTCATCGTTCTATCCTCCGGCTTTAGGTATCCCTTACGAAACCTGCATTTCAAAACCAGCCTTATTCATTTTTATTAACAGCTAAAGTTTACCAGAATTCACCCAACCATCCCCAATTACACGTGGCTTTTGTCGCTCGGCAACTTATAGGTTGATGAAGCTGGCGCAATTGCAACGAGTCTGAACCATACCTGTCCCTGCGCAAGACTCCTCAGCCTGCCGATCGTCGGCCAAAATAAACGGGCCGCTCTTTCGCGCGGCCCGTTTAACCTCATTGCCTGAAACTCGGGTCAATCATCCCGGTTATTTGCTGACTCCCCGCATCTCGTCCAGGCGTACGCGGAAGCGTTCTGCCCAGTAATCGAAGGCGTCCTTGGTATCGGTCCACTTACCGCGGAAGGCCATCTTGCCCCCCTGGCGCCGGTCCACCGCCGCGGCCAGGCGCTCGCCGGTGATGGCATCAAGCACATCGATCTCGGTGGCCGCTTCGCCGGTGCCGAGATTATCGTCACTCACCATCTTGGTGCCCGCCGCCACGACCATGCCGACCGGGATGATCGATGACAGGGTGTTGGAGACCGGCTTGGATGGCTTGACATCGGTAATCGCCACGCGTACTCGCAGGGTGCCCGGGCCGGGCTGGTCGACCACGGTGTAACCACCCTCAACGGCCTTGATCAGCGCATTCTGGTAGTAGTCGGTCAACTCCTTGAACAGCGCCGGGTCGATGGCCCGGTTCTCCGCCTCGGGGCTTAGCTGGACCAGCACCCGCTCGAACATGATTTTGTCGTAGGGTTTGAAATCGACGCCCTGCTTGATATAGACCAGCGCTGCCCGGTCGTCGCCGCCCGGCTGCAACTGGCTGTAGTCGCCGAGGAAACCGGTTTTTTCCACATCCTTCATGCCACCGGCCATACAGCCGGTCATGAGCAGGGTGCCGATCAGCAACAGTCCGAACCAAAAGTTGTTCTTCCGCATGATTTTCTCCTTTAACTGCTGAGGTATGGAAATACTGAACCTGACCCTGCTAACAGGTCGTTAAAGATATTAGCCAAGGACCAGACTTAATGACCAAAAAAACCTCTATTAATAAATTTACGATAAACAGCCAAGAGGTCAATCCCTCGGCTACAAGTCAGACCCCAGATGCTGCTAAAAAAGGGCTTTAATCTTTTTCAACGATATTTCAGTTTCCGGGATCGGGAAGGTCTGGAAGACACCCTCGTAGACAACCAACTGGGCCTCAGAAGAAATCGTTTTAGGCATTTAATTATTCCTTGCCTGCCCCTTGGCAAAAGCCGAAGAGGCGACCAACAGCAACAGGGAAAGAACTATCGTTATCTTCCGTTTCAGCCAATCGTAATACCCACTTTTTGAAACATCCAGAGTCAGACAGAGCAGTGGAGCTGAGTACTCAGATCCATTTTTTTCAACCTACCCCAACTTTAACGATGTTGAATTTCATTCGGTGCTTTGTCCCCTTAATCCCAAATCCGCGGGACCTTGCCGGCAAATAGCGCAAGTCATTGACCTGCCTAATGGATCAAAAAATCACCGACGAACCGATGGGTGCGCCTCAGATTTTTTGAAACCCTTATTCAGGCCAAGCACTTACACTCTTTATCCGCCCCAGTCCCGCGGA
>CAMYNR010000162.1 GCA_947259715.1 uncultured Desulfuromonadales bacterium | reverse complement strand
AAAACGAAAACAAAACCGCAACCCGATTTTTAGTTTTAAAACCAAAGCACTGGATTCTGCCCTTCTTGGTGTCCTTAGTGCCTTGGTGGCGAGCTTGCTTTTTAAGATTTTATACAAACCCAGAATACTAATATTTTCATTTTCTTAGGAGGAATTCAGGATGCTGTTGATCGGTGTCGACACCGGTGGAACCTTCACCGATTTCATCTGGCAGGATGGCGACCAGAGCGGCGAGTACAAGCTGCTGTCGACGCCGCACAACCCGGCCGAAGCGGTCCTGGCGGGACTCCAACATATCGCCGGTAAACGCGCCTATCAGCTGGTCCATGGATCGACCGTGGCCACCAATGCGCTGCTGGAAAAAAAGGGGGCGCGCACTGCCCTGATCACCAACTGCGGCTTTGAGGACGTGATCGAAATCGCTCGCCAGAACCGCCCGGCGCTCTATGATCTGCAGGTGAAAAAGAATCCGCCCCTGGTCGAAAAAGAGTTGCGCTTCGGCATCCCCGGCCGCATCGGCCCGGGTGGCGAGATATTGGAAAGCTTCAGCGCGGACGATCTCGAGCCACTACGAAGACAGCTGGCGGCGGCCGATGTCGAATCCCTGGCGGTTTCCCTGCTGTTCGCCTTCAGCAATCCGCGGCATGAAGAGCTGGTCGGTCAGGAGCTGGCCAACCTGGGCCTGCCGATTTCTCTCTCCCATCAGATTCTTGCCGAATTTCGCGAGTACGAGCGCACCAGCACCACCCTGATCAATGCCTATGTCTCCCCGAAGATGGATTGCTACCTCGGCCAGTTGGCCGACGAATCGGGCGCCAGGGTCTTTCGCATCATGCAATCGAATGGCGGTTCGATCTCGGCCGCGACCGCCCGGCGCGAGTCGGTGCGGACGATCCTTTCCGGCCCGGCCGGCGGTGCGGTTGGCGCGGCCACGATTGGCCAGCAGAGCGGCTATGAAAAGCTGATCACCTTTGATATGGGTGGCACCAGCACCGACGTGGCGCTGATCGACGGCAAGCTGCCGCTGACCACCGAATCGACCATCGCCGGTTACCCGGTGAAAGTGCCGATGATCGATATCCATACGGTCGGCGCTGGCGGCGGCTCGATCGCCCGCCTCGACCGGGGCGGCTCGCTGCAGGTCGGTCCGGAGAGCGCCGGAGCCGATCCGGGCCCGATCTGCTACGGCAAAGGCGAAGAGCTGACCGTGACCGACGCCAATCTCTACCTCGGCCGCTTGATCCCTGAGCATTTCCTTGGCGGCGGCATGCAGTTGCAGACCGACAAAGTGAAAAAAAAGCTGGAGGAGTTTGCCCGTCAATTGCAGCTGGCGCCTGTTGAACTCGCAGAAGGGATTCTTGCCGTAGCCAACAGCGCCATGGAGGGAGCGATCAAAAAAATCTCAGTTGAACGCGGCTTCGACCCACGCGAGTTCAGCCTGTTCTCCTTCGGCGGAGCCGGCGGCATGCATGCCGTGGAGCTGGCCAAACTGCTGCAGATGCCACAGGTGATCGTCCCCACCTCCCCCGGGATTCTTTCGGCCTGCGGCATGCTGATGGCCGATGTGATCAAGGACTATTCGCAGACCGTGATGCTCGCCCAGGAAGATGCGACCCCGCAGCTGCTGAACGAACTCTTTGCTCCATTGCAGCAGCAGGCGCGTAACGATTTGCAGCAGGAAGGGGTCGCCAGCGAACGGATTGAACTGCATCCGCTGCTCGATATGCGCTACTGCGGCCAGTCCTTTGAGCTGCTGGTCGATTACGCTGAGGATTTCCTCGCTGAGTTTCATCGCCAGCACCAGCGCGCCTACGGCTACGCCAGCGAGGAGAAAGCCGTCGAGATCGTCAATTTGCGTCTGCGCGCCTTCGGTCGTCCCGAACATCAGCAACCGACAGCCCAGCCACCCGCCGAAGAGCAACCGGTCAAGGAAGCTTTTCTCGGCCAGACAGAGACGATTTTTACCGGCAAAACCTACCGCACCGAGGTCATCGACCGGGCGGCATTACAGCATGGCAACCGACTTGCGGGGCCTGCGATCATCACCGAATACTCCTCGACCACGGTCCTGCCACCGGATTGGAACTGTACTGTTGATCCTTACGGGCATCTGCTGTTGACGAAAAACTAAAAAGGCATGTAGCCACCAAGACATCAAGGGCACCAAGAAAGGCGAAAAGCTCTAGGTTTTAACATCTTACAGCTCTAAGCCTTTCTCCGCGTCTCTCCGTCTCAGCGTCAAAGCCGTTGATTTTATTGGTGTCTTGGTGGCCATAAAAAGAGAGGAAAAATAATATGGAGGTCAATCCAATCCTGCTGCAGGTGTTTCGCAACCGCTTTGTCGCTATCGCCGAAGAGATGGGCGTGACCCTGGGGCGGACCGCTTTTTCGCCGAACATCAAGGAGCGGCGCGACTACTCCTGCGCACTCTTCGATGCCAGCGGCGATATGATCGCCCAGGCGGCGCACATTCCGGTGCATCTCGGCTCGATGCCGCTGTCGGTCAAGGCGGCCATCGCCGCCGGGCGGCTGGCGGCGGGCGACATGCTGATGCTCAACGATCCCTTTGCCGGCGGCACCCACTTGCCGGATATCACCCTCGTGGCACCGGTTTATGTGGGGAGCAGCGACCAGCCAGCCTTTTATGTCGCCAACCGGGCCCATCATTCCGATGTTGGCGGTATGACCCCCGGTTCCATGCCGGTCGCCAGCAGCATCTTCCAGGAGGGGCTGATCATTCCGCCGACCCGGATTGTGGTCAACGGCGAGATCGATCGCAACCTGTTCAACCTGCTGCTGCGCAACGTGCGCACTCCGCAGGAGCGGGAGGGCGATTTTGCCGCCCAGGTGATGGCCAACCTGACCGGCGTCAACCGTTGCCAGCAGCTGGTCGATAAATATGGTTTGCAGCAGACCTGCGACTATGCCGGCTATCTGAACGATTATGCCGAGAGAATGCTGCGGCAGACGCTGGCGGAGATCCCCGATGGGACCTACCTTTTCAGCGACCAGCTCGATTCCGACGGTTTCAGCGACCAGACGGTGCCGCTGGAGCTGACATTGAAAATCGCCGGCGAACAGGCGGAACTCGATTTTCGCCAGTGCGCCGCTCAGGTCCCGGGCAGCGTCAATGCGGTTTACGCCATCACCCTTTCGGCGGTGCTTTATTGCTTCCGCTGTCTGGTCAAAGAGGATGTCCCGACCAACGCCGGCATCGCCAGACCCCTCAGGCTGCTGACCAGACCCGGTACGGTGGTCGACGCCAGATTCCCCGCGGCGGTCGCCGGCGGCAATGTGGAAACCAGTCAGCGGATTGTCGATCTGGTCCTCGGCGCCCTGGCCCAGGCGCTGCCGGAGCAGATCCCGGCGGCCAGCCAGGGGACGATGGCCAGTGCCGTCCACTCGCATATGACCAACACTCTCAACACTCCGATTGAAGCGCTGGAGTATGCCTACCCCTTCCGGGTGACCGAATACAGTGTCCGTGAAAATTCCGGTGGCGCCGGGCAACAGTCTGGCGGCGATGGCCTGGTGCGGGAGATCGAGATGCTCGCGCCAACCGAGGTGACGGTGCTGACCGAACGGCGCCGCACCACCCCCTACGGTCTGGCCGGTGGCCGCCCCGGCGCCAAGGGGGAAAACCTCAAGGTCAGCAAAGGGCAGAAAACGCAACTCCCAGGCAAAGTCACCAGCCACTTGGCCGCTGGTGACCGCCTGAGAATCGCCACCCCGGGTGGCGGGGGATGGGGGAAACCTTAGCCGAGAGCAGAGGGCCAGGCTGGGGCCTGGCCGCTATTGATGCAACTCATAGATACTCGGCTTTTTCGGGTCCAGGCCCGTATGGCAGGAGAGGCACTGCTCATTGCTCGGCTGAGCCAGGCCAAGCCCGCCATAGGCGTCGGTTTCCAGATAATGGCAGGAGAAACAGTCATAACTGGATGGCCGGTGATGATTGTTCTGCACTGTTCTGTCCCAGCTGTGGCAGCTTCGGCAATCGCTGTCGCTGGCCAGATTTTCAACCAGGTTGATGCTGCCCGCGTAGATCGTCGTGCTGGAATCATCGCCTGCGTTTCCGCGATACTCAACATAGACGCTCTTCTGACCGGCCCCTTCCGCCAGCTGCCACTCCCTGCTCTCGGCGTAGGGCTGCCAAGCGCTCCAGGATGACTGATCGCTGCTGAAACGCATTGCCGAGCAGGGCCCATCCGCTCTGCAGTGCAAATCAAGGCGAACCTGCCTTTGGGTGGTCGAGGTTTGCCCTGCCGCGATCTGCAGACCACCGACCACACCGGTCAGATAACGGACGACCAGCGGCCCGCTGTCGGTCAGGCCGGCGACGAGGATCTTCCCATCGGTTTGCAGCGCCGCGGTCGTCAATCGGTCAATTCCGCCTAAATCATTGCGCTGGACGCCTTCGCTGGCGAAACTGCGGTCGACAGTACCGTCAAGCTGCAGCCGGGTGAGGAAAAAATCGCTGTCTACTGTCGCAGAGCCAGAGTCAGCTGAGGAGCCAAGCAGAAGGATCTTGCCATCCTCCTGCACTAGAAGCTCCGCCGGAGTCAGCACTAGCGCCGAATTTTCCGCAACCCGAACCATTCCATCCACGCCGAAACCGGTCTCCAGCCGGCCGTCAGCATTGAATTGAACAAGCAGCGCCTGGCGACGAAAATCGCCCTCGGCCAGGGTGCCCTGGTCCCCGTAGCCGGCCAGCAGAATCTGGCTATCTTCCCGGATCAACACCTTCAGCGCGGCGGCGTCTGCATACGGCAGATTCAGCACGACAACTCCGCTGCCATAAGAGCCGAAGGTGCGGTCAATCCATCCATTGGCGAGCAAGCGGCTAACGGTCAGTTTACCCGATTGAGTGTCAGGCCAACGGGTTTCCGACCGCGCCCGACTCTGGCCGACGACGACGATCTTGCCATCAGCCTGCAGGGCCAGATCCAAAGCAGTGTCGCTTCCTGAGGAAAGCGCCATAACCGACACCCCGTTGTTGCCGAAGCTGGTATCAGGGTGCCCGGCACTGGTTAAGCGGACGACGGCAAAGTTCGCCGAAAGATCACCGGCCAGCAGAATCCGGCCGTCAGCTTGCTGAGCGAGGCTGAAGCAACGCATCCCCAGCGGCAGCTGGTCAAAGCGACCCTTATCGGCAAAGCTGGGATCCAAATGGCCATCGGGCAAATAGCGTAGAAGAACCGGCTGATCGGCACTGCTGCTGGCAAGCAGCAGAATCTTTCCGTCCTGCTGAAGCAGGAGCTCATCGGCCGACCAGTAGAGCAGCTCGCCTTCGGCATTTCGATTATCGACCAGACCGCCAGCACCAAAGTTTTGATCCAGCCGCCCATCACCGCCATAGCGAGAGAGAGTGGCATCCCCCAGCAGCAGAAATTTTCCGTCGGTTTGAACCACCAGACGCGGAGCGCCCTCTCCCTGCTGCAGAGGCAGCTGGCTCAGCAGACCCTGGTCGCCAAAGTGACTATCAAGATCGCCAGCGGTCGTGCCGAAGAGCAGGTCCAGGTCAGGAGCGGGTGCGATCGGCTGAGGAGGGTCCGGCTCGGGGATCGGTACAGGCGCAATCGGTGGCGGCGGACTGATTTGGCCAGGGCTGTAGGCCTGGTTGGAAAAGCCGCTCTCATTTCCGACCGCGTCATAAGCTGAGACAGTGAAATAATGATCCTGCTCGTCGGCGAGGCCGGTGAGGGTAAACTCTGTGTTGTTGCCAACATCAACCGGCGATTCACCCTGATCAGCACCGCGCCCGTTATATGGCAACTGCGCAGAACCGCTCTGGTAGTAAATTTTGTATCCTGAAACTGCGCTGGGGCTCGGATCCCAGCGCAAGGTGATCGATTTAGCGCCGACCGGGGCGGCGAGCACAAGGGCCAGCAGAGCCAGTAAGGCCTGCTGGACGAAGGAATTCCTGGACATAATCCTGTCTCCTGGACTGGTGCCTCCAGGGATGATTGCGCATACGACAGCGAAAGAAGAGGTGGCAGGGAGGAGGAGCTATCGGGATAACAACGGATCTTTGTCCAGCCTTGGCTGAGGATTGAAGACCGTAAAAAAGGCCAGAAAAAAACTGATGAGAAAAGGATAGTTCCGTTCCTCTTCAGCCTTCGCTGCCCGTCAACAACCTAATGGATCCGCAAATAATCTGACGGTGTAAAAAAATGACGTTTCTGGGAATTTGCAAAGGCTGTTCCAGCCATTTATTTCTGACGCTCAGAAAACCTCCGCCAGGGGTCGAAAAATTTTACGTCTCCGCAATATGTCGACCTTTATCTTCCTAACTGCCTGCGATCAATAAGCTTTCCGCATGGCACTTTTGTTGCTGCTGATTCCAATGAGAAGCAAAAATAATCGAAATGGAATAAAATCAAGAAAAGATCCAATGAGTTACGCCGCCTTAATTGGAGGGAAATGGCCAAAGCTTCCGTGAAATCGCCGTGGCCAGGAAAGGGCAGATCTATGAACCAGACCGACACCAATCAAATTGAGCAGATGCTTCAGCAACTCGATGGGCTGTTTGAAAAAGACCCCAATCGGTTTGAAACCTTGCGGAAGAATATTATCGATACCACCATCAGCTGCTATCCGGAAAAATTTCAGCAACGCGCCAAAGGAATTCAGTTCACCCTGGACGCTGAGCTCGACCGGATAAAAAATCCGCTGGCCAGGATGAACCGCATGGTGGAAATTTTCTGGCAGAAGGTTGATGAATTTCAGGCGGTGGTCAATGACCCGTTCAGCGTTTCCGCCGATCGAAAAGAAAAAAAACAGCCGGCAAAAGTGATCCAACTGTTTTAAGCATCTGCACCCGGGGCACGCCGGCCGTAAATGCCTGCCTGCTTAATCGCGGCGCAGCAGGCTTTTGCCGCGCACTAAAAACCAGCAGGCGGCCAGCAGCTGAAATCCGATCAGTATTAAGAACGCCGCCTGATAGCCGATCGGCTGATAACCACCCTCGGTCGTCACCGGCCAAAGGCCGATCACCGCACCGATCAGCCACTGAGCGACAAAGGCGCAGATGAAGACCAGCAGGTTGAGGCTGGTATTGCAACGTCCGGTGAGCTGCTGCGGGAAAACCTGGGCCAGCACCGCGTAGGGCAGAATGCAGGCGGTACCGAACAGGCCAAAGGCAATCCAGAGCGGGCCGGGATAAGCCGGCATCACCACCAGCAGAATCTGCACAAGAAGAAAGATCCCCATTCCGGCGGCAGCGACACCTGCCGGCCTGATTCCATAGCGGCTAAGCCGCGCAGCCAGGCTGCCGAAGCCGAAATAACCAACCACCATAGCCGCCGCGATCCAGAACAACAGGTCGGCCACCTGAGGGCGCGCAAAGCCGGCGACATCCCGTAGCCAGGGTCCTGACCACAAGCCCTGGATCGACAGGTAGGCAGCCTGGCCGGTAAAAGCCCAGGGGGCGATTTTCCAGAAATCGGGATGGCGCAGGACAGTCTTCAGACCCGCCACTTGAGCAGCGAAGGGTTCAGGCTCGCCGGTTTTCTGCTGATCAGGCACGACAAGAAAAATCGTCAGCGCTGCCAGCAGCGCCAGAACGGCGAGCACCAGAAAGACCCCCCGCCAGTCGGTGACCTTGAGAGCCGCCTCGACCGGGGTGGTGGCGGTCAAGGCGCCCAAGCCACCGGAAACCATCTGCACCCCGTTGGCAAATGGCAAGCGATCGACCGGCAGCCAGGCGGAAAAGGCTTTGAAGGCGGCCATCAAGCAGGCCGAGACGCCAAGCCCGATCAGCGCCCGACCGACCAGCAAGCCGGACAAGGCTTCGGCCTGTGAAAACAGCCAGGCACCAAATGCGGCGAACAGCAGCAAGCCCGCTTCGACCCGTCGCGAACCGAAACGGTCAAGCAGCATGCCAAGGGGCAACTGAAAGGCGGCGAAGGTCAGAAAGTAGGCCGAGGTCAGCAAGCCGAGGTCGGCTGGGGTGAGGCCGAGATCGGCGACCAGGTTTGGCGCGATGACGGCATTGACGGTGCGAAAAACATAGGAAACAAAATAGCCCAGGCCAAAGGGCAGAAACAGGCGCAGCAACAGGAATCGATCAGCCATTGTTCAAATCCTGCGGAAAGCTTGCTTTCATCAGCATCATCCTGGCTAACCGCACACACCGCAGCGCTGGCAGCCCGGCATGCAGCGCGGGGTAAACTGGCCTTGCAGGGCGCGCTGGTATTCTCCCCAGAGATAATTGCGCTGGACGCCCTGATCGATAATCTCCCAGGGAAAAATTTCCGCTTCGCCGCGCTCCCGGGTCAGGTAAAAATCCGCATTAAGGCCCTGCTTTTTGCACAGCTGTTTGAGATTACCACCCTCAGCCAGGTCCGGCAGCAAAGCAGCCAGGCGCCGATCACCCCGCGATAGCAGCGCCTGCAGGATGGCGGCGCGGACCGACTCGCTGATCAGTTCGGTATTGGGCAGGCGCGAGATGGCCGAGCGTAAAAAACGCAGCTTCTTTTTCAGACTCTTTTCACTCTCCATTCCGGCCCACTGCAATGGAGTAAACGGCTTCGGGATGAACGGATTGACACTCAAGGTCACCCTGCCCATCCGCCCCCGGGCCCGCCCCGCTTCACGCCAAATCAACCTGACCTGCTCCGCCAGGGCAACCATCTCCTCCAGGTCACTCTGCTCTTCCCCCGGCAGACCGATTAAAAAATAGAGTTTCAGATTGAGGATCTCGCCATCCGCCAGAAGCTGAACGGCTTTGAGGATCTGCGCTTCATCGATCCCTTTATTAATCAGGTCACGCATCCGCTGGCTGCCAGCTTCAGGAGCAATCGACACGGTTCTGTGCCCCGATTTTCGCAACGCCGCAACCTCTTCAGCGGTCAAGGCGTCCAGTCGCAGGCTGGCCACGGAAACCTGCCCGCCTCTGGCCAGAATTCCTTTTTGCAAGGGCGCGACCTGGCTGTGATCAGCGACCGCAGCGCCGACCAGACCGATCTTCTGGCGCTGGCAGAGCCCCTCGTCCACCTGCTCCAGAAGATTCTCCAAAGCGCGCTCGCGCGGCGGCAGATAAATATAGCCTGCGGCACAGAAACGGCAGCCGCGAGAACAGCCTCGCGAGATTTCGGTCAGGGCCATATCACCAAATTCGGTCTCGCTGGTCTGGATAAAGCTGCGGCTGGCAGAGGTATCCAGATCGGCAAGGTACTGGCGCCGAATCTGTTCCGGGGCGCAGGCTTGCGGAGAAATCTGTGCAACCTGCCCATCGACCTGATAACTGACCTGGTAGGCCGCAGGAACATAGATGCCCGGCAGCTGGGCCAGCTGCATCAAGTGTTCATCTTTGGTTGCGGCGCCATTGATCAGCGCCGGGAGCAGTCCCGGCAGAATCGGTTCTGCCTCACCCACGGCCACCAGATCAACGATATCGGCCAGGGGCTCGGGATTCAAAAAGGCACAGACGCCACCCAGCAGAATCAAGGGCTGATCAGCTGTGCGCTGATGGGCAAACAATGGCAATCCGGCGAGGGAAAAAATGGTTGGCAGATGGAGATAATCGTTTTCGAAGGAGATCGAGAAGGCGATGAGGTCAAACTCGCCAAGGGGTCGCTGGGATTCGAAGGAGACCAGCGGATAGCCGCTGCGTTGATGTTCGGCCAGATCCTCATCATCGGGAAGAAAGGCCCGCTCGCAAAGGCAATCCTCGCGCTGGTTCAGCAGGTGGTAAACACTGAGAAAGCCGAGATTGCTCATCCCCTGGTGGTAATGATTGGGGTAAACCAGGGCGATGCGGTAGCGTTTCTCCCAGGAATGAAAGACAGTTCCCGTTTCAGCGTCCAGGCGCTGGGCGATATGGGTTAACAGGGTGCGCGACATGGCTGTTGTGTACCACAAATGTCTGAAAGGAAAAAGAAAAAGGGGCCGCAAAAGCGGCCCCGAGTGACGAGGGAGTCGTCAGGGAAGTCATAACAACGTACAGAATGCTGTACATCTGCCGGGCGGAGAACCGGCGTAGCATCACAATGGAAATCAGACTGAATCAACCAGGCCGAAACTCATGGCATTTCGGGCAGAGTTGGACATACTTCGACCAAAGCCGATGATCAGACAGCAAGAGTGCATGCAAGCAGCGGGGCTCTTGCTTTAGTCAACCCGTCGCCGCAAAAAGGTCGGGATATCAAACTGCTCGTCGTCGCTGAAGACGTCGCGCGGCTGACTGGGCCGCTCACGCAGCTTGTGACTGGCGTAAGGATCGGCGAGCTGCTGATTTCGGATATGGGTTGGCACATCCAGATCAACCTTGCCGCTGGTCTGCGCCAGCGCCCGGGCCCGCTCCTGAACCACATCGGTGACCCGCCGCTTGTTATCGAAGCTTTCGCCGAAACCGGTCGCGATGGCAGTAATTTTGATTTTTTCGCCCAGGTTCTCGTCGATCACCAGGCCGACGATGATATTGGCGTCTTCGTGGACCTTTTCGTGGATGATCGTCGATGCCTCTTCAAATTCTTCCATGGTCATGCTGGAGGATCCGGAGATGTTGACCAGCACGCCCAGAGCACCGGAGATATCGACCTCTTCAAGCAGCGGACTGCTGATGGCGTTGTGAGCAGCCTCGGCGGCACGTCGCTCGCCTTCCGCGATACCGATCCCCATCATCGCCATGCCGCGATTGGTCATGACCGTGCGCACATCGGCAAAGTCAACGTTGATCAGACCTTCGGTGGTAATCAGATCGGAAATCCCCTGCACCGCCTGCCGCAGGACATCATCGGCTGGTTTGAAGGCATCGAGAATACTGGTGTTTTTACCGGCCAATCCGAGCAGTCGGTCATTGGGAACCACGACCAGCGAGTCGACCACTTCACGCAGTTCGATAATGCCGGTCTCGGCCCGCTGCTGACGCTGCTTGCCTTCCCGGGAGAAGGGCTTGGTAACAACACCGACGGTTAAAGCGCCGGCATCCTTGGCAGCCTTGGCAATCACCGGTGCGGCACCGGTGCCGGTACCACCGCCCATTCCGGCAGCGACAAAAACCATATCGCAGCCTTCGAACAGTTCGGACAGCTGCTGGTTGTCCTCTTCCGCCGCTTTACGTCCAAGCTCCGGATTGGCACCCGCGCCCAAGCCTTTGGTCATCGGCCCACCAAGCTGAATCTTCATAGGGGCTTCGCTACGCCGCAAGGCCTGAGCATCGGTGTTGGCGGCAATGAACTCGACACCCTCGACATGCGAGCGGATCATGGTATTGACTGCGTTTCCACCGCCACCACCGACACCGATCACCTTAATCTTGGCTGCTTGGTCCAAAGCATCCTCAAACTGAAACATGACTCCCTCTTGATTAGGCATTTTGCCCTCCCTGTCTCCTTGTTGCGCTAACAGTTCTCCGCAGACCTGATAGCTAGTTAAGTTTAATTCTGATTAATTTACCAAAAGTCTTTTTACTTTTCAAGTAATTATACCAAAATTATAGCATAATTATTGATTAAAAAAACTCGCCAAACCATTCTTTCATTCGCTGGATAACCCGCTCAAAAACATTGGCTTCGCCGATGCGGAAATTCTGCGTCTGGGTGTTCTGGCTGCCATACTTGACCAGCCCTACTCCGGTTGCATAAATAGGCGAATTTACTACGTCAATCAAGCCACCAATATTGGCCGGGTTGCCGCGTCTGACCGGCAGGTTGAAGACCTGTTCAGCCAACTCCGGCATTCCGGGCAGGATCGAGCTGCCGCCGGTGATCACCACCCCGGAAGCGATCAATTCGCCGTAGCCACTTTTGATCAACTCGCGATTGACCAGAGAAAAAATTTCTTCGACCCGCGGCTCAAGAATCTCGGCCAGCAACTGACGGGACAGAATGCGCGGCTCGCGGCCACCAACCGAGGGGACTTCGATGGTCTCATCCTTGCCCACCATCGAGGTCAGGCAGCAGCCGTAGGCCTGCTTGATTTTTTCCGCCTCGGCCATCGGGGTACGCAAGCCAACGGCAATATCGTTGGTCAGGTGATCGCCGCCGATCGACAGCACCGAAGTATGTTTGATCGCTCCTTCCGAGAAGATCGCGATGTCGGAAGTCCCGCCACCCAGGTCGACCAGGGCCACGCCCAGTTCTTTCTCGTCCGGCGAGAGGACCGCCTCGGCGCTGGCGAGCTGTTCGAGAACGATATCGGCCACATCAACGCCAGCCCGGTTGCAGCTTTTGACAATATTCTGGGCGCTGGCGACGGCTCCGGTGACGATATGCACTTTGGCTTCCAGCCGGACCCCGCTCATGCCGAGGGGTTCGCGGATGCCATCCTGGTCGTCGATAATGAATTCCTGCGGTAGAATGTGCAGAACTTCGCGGTCCATCGGAATGGCGATCGCTTTGGCCGCATCGATCACCCGCTGCAGGTCCTCTTCGGTGACCTCACGATTTTTAATCGCGATCACCCCTTGTGAGTTCAGACCTTTGATATGCCCGCCGGCAATTCCGGCAAACACCGATTTGATCTCACAGCCGGCCATCAGCTCCGCTTCGCGAATCGCCTTACGGATCGCTTCGACGGTGCTCTCAATGTTGATGACCACCCCCTTGCGCAGACCTTTCGACGGGCTGGTGCCGATGCCGACAATTTCCAGTCCCTCATCGGTCATGTTGCCAACGATGCAACAGATTTTTGTGGTCCCGATATCCAGACCTACGATCAGATTATCTTTTCTTGTGCTCATTGATACCCCCTTGGCATCAGCCGCGGGCCGCAGTTGCCGGCCGTTCAATTCGGACGATTACTTTTTCATCAACATTCAGGTCGATATAGTCGAGAATCGGCAGTTGTGGATGTAGTTGGGCATAGATCCGTTCTAACCGATCGAGTTTCTTGGCAAATTTATCCCGGCCAAGCCGGATTCTAACTCCTTCATCAAGCGTGTAAAGGTGCAAACTCCCACCAGCATCCCGATGAATTTCCGAAACCTGAGCAAGACCGAACAACTGACGCTGCTGTAAATGCTGCAGCAGGCTGACAATCCGCAGCAGGTCCTGTTCACTTTGCCGGTCCTGCTGCTCAAGCTTTGCGGAGTCAAACCCGGTAATTACCGGATAATCGAGTTGATCAGAGCCATCCAACAGCTTAAAAACTTCCCCATGCCGATCTAGATAGTAAAGGTAGCCCAGGTTGATAATCGCCAGCGGCGAACGCTCTTCAACCCGAATGACCACCTGCTGCGGGAAAATCCGCTCTACCCTTGCCGTTTTTATCCAAGGATTCTCGGCGATCTTGCGACCAATCAACCCCAGATCCAGATCAA
>CAMYNR010000161.1 GCA_947259715.1 uncultured Desulfuromonadales bacterium | reverse complement strand
TTTCAAGCTCCTGGAAGAGATAAGTTCTCTTTCCCCCCAAACCAAGGTAATCGTCATCACCGGCAATGCCGAGAAGGAAAATGCGGTCCAGGCCATTGCGCTCGGAGCAGTCGATTTCTGTACCAAACCCATTGATTTGAAGCTGTTAAATATTATCCTTTCGCGGGCCTTCAAGATTTATGAATTGGAGGAGGCCAACCGTCGGCTGCAGCGGCATACCTTCCAGGGGGGGGAGTTTTGCGGTATGATAGGTGTCTCCCCGATTATGGGCCAGCTATTCGAGCTCATCGGAAAGGTGAGCGGGACCGATTATCCGGTGCTCATAACCGGAGACAGCGGCACCGGTAAGGAGATGGTGGCGCGGGCAGTTCACAGTTTGAGCCCAAGGGATCAAAAACCCTTGGTGATCATAAACTGTGGAGCGATTCCCGAAAACCTGTTGGAAAGCGAGCTTTTCGGCCACGAAAAGGGAGCCTTCACCGGGGCTGCGGGGCGCAAAATCGGCAAGTTTGAGCAGGCTGACGGGGGGACGATTTTTTTAGACGAGATTGGTGAACTGCCCCTATCCCTGCAGGTGAAAATTTTGCGGTTCCTCCAGGAAGGTACCGTCGAGCGCTTGGGAGGAACAAAGACCATTAACCTGGATGTCCGCATCATTGCTGCCAGCAACATCAATCTGAAAGATGCCGTCAAGGAAGGTGCCTTCCGCGAAGACCTCTTCTACCGACTGAATGTCGTCCCGTTAAAGGTCCCAAGCCTGAGGGAGCGAGCGGAAGATATCTTGCTTCTGGCCCATCACTTTCTGCGGGAGGAGAGCCAAAAGCTTCAGCGCGGGCCGACCTCCCTATCGCCGGCCGCTATCTCCGCCCTGACCGCAAATAAATGGCCGGGCAATGTGCGCGAGCTACAGAACCGCATCCGCCGGGCTTTGGGCACCAACACCGGTCGTATATTAGACCCGGTTGACCTGGGATTGGAAGACATGCCGCCGGAGTTCGCGGGGCAAAACCTGCCAACCTTGAAACAGGCCCGGGAAACAGTCGAGATAAAGACCATTCGCCAGGCCCTGGCACTAACCGGCAACAACATCAGCCAGGCCGCCAGACTCCTCGAGGTCAGCCGACCGACTCTGCATGACCTCTTGAGAAAACACAGGGAAAGCATAGATATATGAGAACTAATGAAGACCGATTAAAGCGGTTATTGGAAAAACCCTGTTGCCATTTGTTTTGGCGTTTGTCCTGATATCATTATTAACTGGTAGCTGGATGTTCTCATAGGCAGGTTAACGCTACCCGCCTTAATCCTTCTTTGCGCCATAACGTAACGACATCCCCGCCAAACTGTAACTTATTTCGACACCATTTTGAACAGATTTTGCAGCCCAATTTTCCATTTTTCTGGACAACTTCTTTTGATCCTATCATTTACAAGTTTCTAAGTGATTGGATGGCAAAAAAGCCCGAATTATCACTGCTCAATGCTGTCGGATTTTTTTTACAGTGGCCGGGCCGCAAGCAGACCGAGGATTGGAAATATATGTAATTACAGATAATTGAATTGATGGCATGATATTTGCGCTATAGGTGAAATACAGACGGATTTAACCTAATTAGTCCTTTGAGAAAAAGGAAAAGAAATGAAAAAGTTTTATGGAGTTTTTGCCGCCATGTTGTTGGTTTTTGGCCTGGCGGGAGTCGCGGGTGCAATACCAATGACATGGACCGATATGATAGATTGGAAGCCAGACAAATATATAAACCACAATAAAAGCTACCATTACTACCATGACATTAGTGATGATGGTTTTGGCGGATTCGGTTCAGGAGACTGGGTGACTCACTATTCACTTACCGTAGATCTTTATGATGATGGAGATGGTGGAAAAGAAAAAGCGTATGTGGATGTGCTTGGCTTTGGAGCTGGCGGATATAACTTTTCTTACACCAGCAAGACGTATGGCTGGTCATTTTTTGGGGACACTCGATCTTAATCATGATGGTACCCTGAACGTCTGGATTAAATCATTAATGGGTGATTTTATGTTAGACAAGTCAAAATTGGTCGCTTGGGGGAAAAGTGCCCATGCCCCTGTCCCCGAACCCTCCACCATGCTTCTGATGGGCGTCGGCCTCACTGCCTT
>CAMYNR010000160.1 GCA_947259715.1 uncultured Desulfuromonadales bacterium | reverse complement strand
ATGGTGGTTGCCGGAAATCAGCAGTTCGATGCTTTAATCAGCCAGCTGCTGCAGGCGGAAACCGAGCAGGCGATGCAGATCTACCGGGATGCCGGCCTATCCGAGGCGCAGCTGAAAGAGATGGGCGAGCTGGTTGAGCAGATCGCCGGTTTTATCCAGCGATCATTTTATGGACTCTACCTTTCCGGGGTGCTGCTGGTTCATTTGGTCTGCCTGCTGCTGCTGCAGCGGTTAAAGAAGGACCATTACCAGATCCCCGGGCCTGAGTTCGTCCGCTGGCGTTTGCCGGGCGGGGTGATCTGGCTGCTGATCGCCGCCGGCTTCGCTTCACTGGTGCCGGTTGCCGAATTGGGAAGCATCGGCCGCAACCTGCTGGCGGTATTGTTGCCCCTCTATTTTCTGCAGGGGTTGGCGGTCGTCAGTAACTTTCTACAGCGGAAAGCTTACCCGCCGGTGCTCAAAGGGATGATTTACGTTATGGTTTTCATCCTGAACCCATTGCCGTTAATAATCACCGGTGTCGGGGTTTTCGATCTCTGGATCGATTTCCGCCGGCCTCGGAAAAAAGATATCTAAACACTCGATTCAGGATACGGAGGAAACTCATGAATATTATTCTGCAAGAAAATGTCGATGGGCTCGGCGTGATCGGTGACCAGGTCACTGTCAAGCCAGGCTACGCACGCAATTATCTGGTTCCCAAAGGGTTGGCCATCGTCGCCGATCCGCGCAACGTCAAGCAGCTGGACCACCAGAAGCGTCAGCTGGCCCGCAAGCTGGAAAAAGCGACCAAGGACGCTGAGGCTGTTAAGGCGCGCATCGAAGGCGTGACCTGCGAATTTACCCAGCGGGCCAGTGAAGAGGGCAAGCTGTTCGGTTCGGTCACTTCAATGGACCTGGAAGCCAAGCTGCAGGATGCTGGTATTGAGGTCGACCGGAAGAAGATTCAGCTGGCCGAACCGATCAAGTCCCTCGGTGAACACGTTGTCAATGTTAAGCTGGATGCCGGCGTGGTCGCCGAGCTGAAGGTCGTTGTCAACGCTGAAGAAGACGCCTGATTATCCAGCAGTTGGATGGATCGTTATGGAAAAAAGCGGAAGGCCAGAGGGCCTTCCGCTTTTTTATTTGATCGCTCTCTGATATTCTGCGGATTCGAAATTTCCCCAGGAGTTGTTTATGGAAGAAAATCGTGGACACCGCTTGCCGCCCCAGAATCTGGAAGCCGAAATGTCGGTTCTGGGCGGGGTTCTGCTCGAAAATGAAGCGCTGAACCGGGCCCTGGAGTACCTGACCGCGGATGATTTTTACCGCGAGAGTCACCGCAAAATTTTCAAGGCGCTGATCGCCCTCTCGGAGAAGAGCGAGCCGGCCGACCTGGTCACGCTGACTGCGGTGCTGAAGGAGCGCAACGAGCTGGACGATGTTGGTGGCAGTACTTATCTTGCGACCCTGGTCGATTATGTGCCGACCGCCGCGAACATCGTTTACTACTGTAAGTTGGTCAAGGAAAAGTCGATCGCGCGGATGCTGATCCAGGCCTCTACGGAGATCGCCACCAGCGGTTATGAAGGTGGCGATATGGACATGATCCTCGACCGGGCGGAGAAGGCGATCTTTGAGATTTCCGAGAATCGCAGCAGCCCTTCCTATGCGGCTGTCAAGGATATCCTTAAGGATACTTTCAAACGTATCGAACTACTTTATGACCGTAAGGAGCTGGTCACCGGGGTGCCGACCGGCTACACCGACCTGGATAAAATGACCGCCGGCATGCAGGCGGGAGACCTGGTTATTATCGCCGGGCGACCCTCGATGGGCAAGACCGCCTTTGCCCTGAATGTAGTGGAGTACGCCACCACCCACGCCAGCACCAAGGTGCCGGCGGTGGTTTTCTCCCTGGAGATGAGCAAGGAATCCCTGGTCCAACGGATGCTCTGTTCGGTGGCCAAGGTTGACGCCGGCCGTCTGCGGACCGGGCATCTGGGCGAATCGGACTGGCCGAAGCTGACCATGGGGGCCGGCCAGCTCAGCGAGTCGCCGTTTTTTATCGACGATACCCCGGCGATTTCGGTGCTTGAGTTGCGCTCCAAGGCCCGCCGCTTGAAGGCTGAGCATGGCCTGGGGTTGATCGTCGTCGATTACCTGCAGCTGATGCGCGGCAGCA
>CAMYNR010000159.1 GCA_947259715.1 uncultured Desulfuromonadales bacterium | reverse complement strand
CAGATAGTTTAACGCCAGGCTCGCCATCGATTCGATCGGCATGCGGCTGTTGTTGAGGACCAGGTGGTAGAGCTGCGGGTCGCTGATGTCGCCATCGTAGAAGCGGCGCAAAAAGTCATCCCCCTGCTGTTGGTGCGATTCAATATAGCTTTCCGCTTCAGAGTAGGTCAGCTGATGGGTTTCCATGATCTTCTGCACCCTGAATTCACGCGGTGCGACCAGGCGCAGGTGGATACAATTTTTCAGATCCTGAGTCGCCAGCGCGGCGCCCTGGCCGATAAAGATACAGTGGCCACGTTCGGCAAATTCACGGATGACCGGTTTCATATGTTGAAAAACCTCGGTCTCTTCCGCCAGATACTTATCCAGAAACAGGGAAAAGATCGCTTTCACTGAAGAGGGGGTGTCCTGAGCTTTTTCAATCTGCGCGATGCTGTAGCCAGAAAGTTTGGACACTTCCGCCAGAACCTGGTTGCCGACGATGATCCAGGGGACAAGCGGTTTTTCTGCGTTGAGCTTTTCGATCAGCGCTTCTGCCAGCGGATAGGCCTGGCAGCCGAACTCTCGTGCAATGGTCAGACAGGGAGCCGGTCTTTCGGCAACGCTGAAGCTTTGCATCCGGTGCCAGCAGTGCAGTTTCGATTCCAGTTGCGGGGTCCAGTAGTCTTGATTCGCCATAGCTACCTCCTCAAAAGATGCGGCCTCATTGATCAGGTCCAAAAAACAACTTCGGGTAAATTGTAACAAATTTCTCAGCAGTTTCTCGGTATTTTATGTGCTAATTCCTTTAGCGCAAATTTTTTTGCGGCAGAGCGACAATCTCTATTTGAAAATAATTTTCAAAATTGTCCTAGACAAAAACATAAATATCTGATTAATATTTAAATTATTAAGGTAGTGGCAATCTTAAAAGACTTGGTAAAGGAGGTTTTCAATGGATAAAAAGCTCGAACAATTATTTTACGCCGTGCTTGGCGGAGCTCTTTCGGTCAAAGAAAAACTGGAAGCCAACAGCGAGGAATTCAAAGCCTGGCAGGAGAAAAGTGAAACCCACGCGCGAGATTACTTTGATGAGTTGGCGCAGCGTGGTGAAGAGGAGAAGGATGAAGTCAAGAAGATGGTGAAAGAGATGCTCAAGGAGATTATTGCCGAATTGAACCTGGCGACCAAAGACGACCTTAACCAGTTGAAAAAAGACCTGGAGAGATGAAGTGATCGGCAGGCTTGGCTCAATTCTTTACCTTTGCCGGCCGCAACGCAGCTACGCAATTTTCCGCTTTCTTGTCACAGTATTTCTTCTGTTTCGTCGTCAGCAGAGATGGCTTCTCTGGAAACCGCTCAGTCCTGATCGCCTGGTGGAAAATATCCGGACTCTGGGAGCCAGTTTTCTTAAGCTGGCGCAGGTTTTAGCCACCCGGGCAGATTTCTTTGACGAAGATTATCTGCAGGCCCTGCGTCAGTTGCATGACCGGATGCCGGCAATGAGTGCAAAGGATCAATCCAAGGTTTTCAAGCGGGCTTTTCCCGACCCACAAGTTTTTGCCTGGTTCGAGGAGCATCCTCTTGCCAGTGCCTCAATCGGGCAGGTTCACAAAGGCAAGCTTCGGCAATCGGGGCAACTGGTCGCGGTAAAATTGCTCCGGGAAAAAATTCAACTTCAGGTTCGTGTCGATATCCTCTTGTTGAATATATTCTTGCGCGTCTTTCGTCCGCTGTTTTCCACCCAGACCCGCCATTCTATTGAATCGGTCCTGCAGGCTTTTACCCGGGTAATTTTGCAGGAAGTCAGCATGAAGCAGGAATTAGCCAACCTTGAGCAATTCAGGCAGACATATGGTGATTGCGGGATCAGATTTCCCCGGGCCTTTTCCAGTTACAGCTCCGATTGGGCGTTAGTGATGAGTTTTGAGGAGGGAGTGCGCATTGATGACAGCCGGGCTATCGCGCAGCTGAATCTCAGCTTTGACGATCTGATGCAGCAGCTGGTGCTGTTTTATACCGAACAGATGCTGGTCAAAGGGTTTTATCATGCCGATCCACATCCGGGCAATCTGCTGGTCAATCCGGCAGGGGAGCTGGTCCTGCTTGATTTCGGTATGGTCAGCCGGATCTCGCAGAACCTGCGCCAAGCGATGATATATGCAGTTAAAGCGGCCTATGAAAGAGATTTCGAGCTTCTCGTCAGCGCAACCCGAAAAATGGGCGTCCTCACTGAAGAATCGGACCTGGCCGCATTGAGTGAGGTTGCCGAGCAGCTGTTTGAAATTTTTGACAGTGAACACCTTGACGCATCCAGCATGCAGGAGCTGGCATTCGGCGTTCTTGATCTACTGCGTGAGCAGCCATTTAAATTGCCCCAGGAGGTGATTTATGTGATGCGGGTCAGTTCGCTGATCGAAGGATTGGGAACCCAATATGTTGAAAATTTTAATGGTGTCAAAGATATTTTGCCGATTCTGCAGCGCAATCTGCCGCGAGCCTTGGGAGAAGATGCGCTCCCTTTGCGACGGCTGGGGCAAGAGTTCGCCCAGTTGCCTCTAACGCTGATTAAAGCCCGCCGGGTTATCGAGCTTGCAGAACAGGGTGACCTGGCGGTGCGGATGGCCCCGGCCGATCGCCGTTACCTGCTTGAACGGTTGGCAAAAATGCTTTATTCCCTCGGCTGGTTGATTTTTTTTCTGGCGCTCGCCTTCTACTTTCAGCAGCTTGAAGGGGAGTGGACGATCTATGTTTCAGGTGCCAGCCTGGCCGCCGCAGCCGGTCTGTTGCTGGGAAAGAGGTGAATGCTGATGAACGTCAGTAAAACGATCAACGCTCCGAGTGAAAGGGTCTGGGATATTCTCATCGATACCGAACTCTGGTCTCACTGGGGGCCTTCGGTACGGCGGGTCGACTGCCCATCGCGACGAATCGGCGCCGGGACAAGTGGTCGTATACAGACGGCGGTTGGCATCTGGCTGCCATTTGAAATCACCGTCTTCGAGGCGCCACATTACTGGCATTGGCGAGTTGCCGGGATTCCGGCAACCGGTCATCGCCTGGAACACCTGGCTGCTGATCGCTGTCGGCTCAGCTTCGAGATTCCTTATGGGGCTCTGCCCTATGCGTTGGTCTGTCAGCTGGCGGCAGAAAAAATCGCTCGACTGGCGGAACAGAGTTCAGCGCTTGGCAAGGGGCCAGATGGTACTGAAGCCGCCGTCGACGGCAATGATCTGCCCGGTGATCCACTCCGCCTCGTTCGACAGCAACCAATAGATCAGTCCGGCGGCATCCGCCGCCTGGCCGTAACGGCCAAGGGGATATTGTCCGGCGATCTGCTGTTCAGCCTTCTCACCGGCGAAAAAGCCTTCCGTAGCCGAAGTACGCATCAGTCCCGGTGCCAGACCATTGACCCGAATGCCATGGCTGGCATAGGTCGCGGCAACGCTGCGGACCAGCCCCTCAATCGCAGCTTTGGCAGCGCCAACGGCGGCATGATTGCTGATGCCAATACGCGCAGCGATGGAGCTGATCAACACCGCCCGTCCAGGTTTTTTCTGTTTCAAAAGAGCTTGAACAAAGCCCTGCAGGGTAAAAAAGGCGCTATCAAGATTGTTCTGCATACAGCTGCGGTACTGCTCCACAGTGGTGCGATGCAGGGGCCGGATCATGACACTGCCGGCACAGTGGGCCAGCATGGTCGCAGGTTCAGCGTATTCAGCTTCAATTGCGGCAAAGAGTTTTTCGACGGCATCCGGTTCGGACAGGTCGGCTGGGATGCACAAGGCATCGGCAATCCTGTTTTCGATCAGCTTCCGCTCATCGCGGCCGGTCAGAACCAGGCGATAACCGGCTTTTGAGAGGCGCTCGGCCAACTCTCTGCCAAGGGTTCCGCCGGCGCCGGTTACCAGGGCTATTTCTGCCATGGAAAGGCTCCTTTCCTAATGGGAGGGATGACGCCTCAACCCTAGCACAGCAAATGCAATCGGCAAGGCCCCCCCCTTTGAGGGAATAGTTTTGCGGAGAAGAGAGGTGCAGCACCAACAACGATGATTGATTTTAATCGTCCGGTTTGGGAAAGGAAAAGGCGATGAAAGGCACAGAATCCGAGCAGATGATCGAGCGGATCAGAGTAGCTCTTGAGGGGTTGTTTGTTGGTGACAGCCTGGCGATGCCGGTGCACTGGTATTACAACCGCCGGGATATTTTCCAAGCTTTTCCAGGGGGAATCAGCAAGCTTGAGGCAGCGCCTAAATTCCATCCCTCGTCGATTATGTCGCTGCATTCAACCTCCAGCGGCGGGCGCAGCTCAAAGAGTGGCGGAAAACTCCCGGAGGTGGTTGGCGGGGTGATTCTGAAGGGCCGGCGTCAGTATTGGGATCAACCCAATATTCACTATCATCATCAGCTGCAAGCTGGTGAAAATACCCTCAATGCACATTGCGCGCGAGTGGTGTTACGTTCGCTTGTCGCGACCGGCGGGCACTATGACAAAGATCGCTTTTTGGACGATTATATCGATTTTATGACCGCCGACCCGCCGCGACATCGGGATACCTATGCCGAATCCTATCACCGCGGATTTTTTGCCAACCTGCTGGCCGGCAAGCCAAGGGACCGTTGCGGAGCGGTGACCCACGACACCTCATCGGTTGGCGGTCTGGTGACCATCGCACCCATTCTGTTTGCCGAGCGCTTGAATGGAACCGCGCTCAGCGAAGTACAGAAGCGCTGTCGGGAGCATCTCTTTCTCACCCATCCCGATGAAACCCTGGCGGCAGTCTGTGCAGCCTATGTCGAACTGCTCGATGGGTTGCTGTTTCGCTCCCCTGATAAGCCAGCCGCAGATTTTATCAGCGCGATTGCGCAGAAATCCTGCGGCCTTGATCTGGCTGCTCTGGTGCACTCGGCCAGGGACGACAGCGCGGTGGTCGGCGGCAGTTTTTCCCCGGCTTGCTATATCGAAGGGGCTTGGCCGAGCCTGCTCTACCTGGCCTTCAAATACCGGGATCAGCCTGACCAGGCGTTGCTCGCCAATACCAACCTGGGTGGAGACAATGTCCACCGTGGTGCCGTGCTCGGGGTGATCCTCGGACTGGCCAGAGGGGAAGGCCTGAAGGAGATTTTTCAGAAGTTGGTAGACCATGCAGCGCTGACAGGAGAAATAAACGCGCTGATCGAAACAGCCTCAGCAGAGGGTAAAAGGCATAGTCACAAGCAGTGGAGATGGTTGGAAGAATCTTCAGAGATATGAAAGGGGAAACCTTATGAATACGGTGATCATTCTCTGCCAAATCATTATTGCTCTGGGAATTTTTAACGTCTGGATTATTCGTTATCGCAAAAGCACCAGCTGGCGCGGCGGCGATGCGAGTAACATGCAGGAAGAGTTTGAAGTCTACGGATTACCAGCCTGGTTTATGAACATGATTGGTGTGCTGAAAATAACTTTGGCCATCGGGCTGTTGCTGGGAATATTTTTCCCGGTATTGACCAAGCCCGCAGCCATCGGTATGGCTGCGCTGATGCTGGGCGCGGTTTCCATGCATATCAAGGTGCAGGATCCGCTGCTCAAGGCGTTGCCGGCTTTCACTATGTTGCTGCTTTCGCTGATTGTTGCGCTGGCTTAGGAGGCAAAAGTTTTTGTTAAAATGAAATCTCTGTAAGTGGGGCATTTCAGGAGAACGTTATGAAAAGATTAATTCAACTTGGCTGTATCTTGCTGGTCAGCCTGAGCCTGGTGAGCTTTTCCTTTGCGCACAGTTATGACCTCAATCAGCAAAAGGTGACCAGTTTGGAAGATATCCTCGCCGACTTGCAGCAGGTGCAGGTGATTTTCGTTGGTGAAATCCATGACCAGCGGGGGCACCATCAGGCCCAGCTGCAGATTATCCAGGAGCTTCATGATGCTGGCGTCGATCTGAGCATCGGCTTGGAAATGTTTCGCCAGGACGGACAGTCCGACCTCGACAACTGGGTCGAGGGGCTGATCGATGACGCTGATTTTTCGGCGATCTTCAGCCAGCATTGGGGTTGGTGGCATATGTACCGAGATATCTTTATTTATGCCCGTGACAACCGGATACCCCTGGTCGGCCTGAATATTTCGCGTGAAATCGTCAACCAGGTCGCCCGGGAAGGTTTCGATTCGCTGTCGAGCGAACAACGAAAAAAATTACCCCTGGCATCCTGCAACGTCAGCCCTGAATATCAGGACTTTATCCGTAGAGCACTGGGGCAGCATGGCGACCATGGCACCGCATTTGAAAATTTTTGCGCCGCGCAAATGCTCTGGGACGCCAGCATGGCGAAAAATCTGGAGGGATATCTGCGGGTTGAACCCGGTAAGGCCGTCGTGGTCCTGGCTGGCAATGGCCATTCATGGAAACACGGCATACCTGAACAGCTGATCCGCCGTGGAGCCTATGTGAGCCGGGTGCTATTACCTGAGGTTCCCGGTCGGATCGATTTGAACATCATCGATGCTGATGACGCCGATTATCTTTTGCAGGGGGTTGATCAGGCGCCATTGCACTAGCACCAGGCTGATGGCAGTGGCTCGCCGACCCAAAGCGGCAATCAAGCCCCAACCTGCAAACCGCTGGGTTGGGGCTCGGAATACAATCCTGATAAATTTTTCAGGCCGATTTTTTCTTCATCATGCGATAGCCGATCAGCAACAGAACAGCGCCGCCGGTGGCAAGCAGGAAACTGCCGAAATTAAAACCGGTTACCTCGCCAAGGCCCAGAGCCGAGCCGATAAATCCACCGACAAATGCACCGGCGATACCGATAAGAATGGTGACAATGAATCCGCCAGGGTCATCCCCTGGCATGATCAGTTTGGCAACCGCACCGACCAGGAGCCCCATGATGATCCAGGATATAATGCCCATTTTTTGCCTCCTTTGTAGAGAACGCGGGATCAATTTGTTGCTGCCTCAGTAGGGCAGCCGGTCTGGAAAACTCATCGGTTCTACTCTGTGGTAAGTCTAGCGCCGAAAAGATTGATGTCCAATCGCCCTTTGCATTTGCTGGTCTGAAAAAAAACTGGTTTGGGAACACTGGTTGGCAAGAACTCTTCAGGCCGCCTGGGTCTTCGCCATGGTGACCACAAAGGAGGTTCCTTTATCCAGCTGGCTCTGGACCTGGATATTGCCGCCATGGGCTTTGGCGATCGCCAAGGCCAGGCTCAGCCCCAGGCCCGTGCCTGTTTCACTGCGGCTTTTATCGCAGCGATAGAAGCGCTGAAAGATGTAAGGCAGGTCATGACCGGCGATTCCGATCCCGTTGTCATTGACAGCGATTTCAACATTGTGTTCATCGGCGCTGACCGTCACATCAATCATGCCACCGGCTGACGTGTATTTCAGGGCATTGTCCAGCAGGTTGGCGACCAGCCGCTGGATTTTTTTGGTATCTCCCTGGGTGATGCATTGCAGGGGGGCCTGGAATGCCATTGACAGCTCTTTTTCCTCAGCCAGGGGGAGGAACAGCTCGCAGGCCTGTTTGACGACCTGAGTGACATCGACCTCGCAGATTTCCAGCTTCTCGGCTCCCGCATCCGCTTCGGAGAGGTCGAGCATGGCATTGATCATCCCCAGCAAACGGTCACATTCTTCAACCGTATTGCCAGCCATCGCCTGATAATCTTTTATTCCCTCCGCCGTCATCAGGGTGGTCTCGGCGGTACCGCGGAGGCTGGTAATCGGGCTGCGCAGGTCGTGGGCAATATTATCGGTGACTTCGCGAATACCAGTGATCAGGGCATGGATGCGGTCGAGCATGTAGTTGAAGGTGGTTGCCAGACGCTCAATCTCGGAACCACGCGATTTAAGCGGCACGCGTTGCGAAAAGTCGCCTTTGGTGATGTGGCGGGCCGTCCGGGTGACCTCCTCGACTCCGGTCAGCGCCCGGCGGGACATGAACCAGCCAGTCAACGCCGCGAGCGGCAGGATCAGCAGGAGGGTGCGGACAAAGGTGGCGACGATGACCTGTAAAATCTCGGCATGATCTTCGAGGGATTCCCCGAGCTGCAGATAATCGCCATTGGCCAGCCTGGCATAGGCGACCCGCGCCTTGTGCTTTTGCTTTGGAAGCGCCAGGGTGCGCAGAAAAAACTCTGGGTTGGCGGCGATACTATCTATCAAATCCTCTGGCTCTTCCAGCCCCTCCCAGTCCTCCAGGTCTGAACTCAGGATCACTTCACCCTGGGCTGAAACCAGCCGAAAAAAGAAGACCTCGGGGTCTTCTTCATCCGCCTCTTCCTGCAATTCCTCCAGCAGCGGCTCGGCGTTTCTTCGGTCGGCAAGCTCGTTTAATTCCTGCACATCATCCAGCAACTCCTCATCCAGGTCCTGCAGCAGAACTGCGGAGGTCATGAGGTAGCTGGCCAGCAGCGCCGCAGCAGCACAGAGTGTGAAGATGAGCGCGTAGCTGATCGTCAGGCGGAACGCCAGGGTCTTAATGATTTGTCTCAGTTTCGCGAACACTGTAGCCAACTCCCCGGATTGTGTGGATCAGTTTCTGCTGAAATCCCTTGTCAATTTTGTCCCGCAGGCGGCAGATCCTGACTTCAACGACATTGGTCTGCGGATCGAAATTGTAATCCCAGACGTGCTCCATGATCATGGTCTTGGAAACCACCCTGCCGGCATTGCGCATCAGATATTCGAGAAGCGAAAATTCCAGCGGCTGCAGGACGATATTCTGCTCGCTGCGACTCACTTCCCGGGTGAGCAGATTCAGGCTCAGGTCGCCGACCTGCAAGCGGCTTGGTTCGGTCTGGTCGGTGGCCCGTCGGATCAGGCACTGGATGCGTGCCAGCAATTCGCTGAAGGCGAAGGGCTTGGTCAGATAATCATCGCTGCCTCCCTGCAGCCCCTTGACCCGGTCATCGACGCTACGCTTGGCGCTGAGAATAAGCACCGGCAGTTTGGATTTCTGCTGGCGGAGCATTTCGATCAGGGTCAGCCCGTCAAGCTTCGGCAGCATCAGGTCGACAATCGCCGCATCGTAGGGCTCGGCGAGGGCCATATCCAGTCCGTCCTGACCGTTGGCAACGTGGTCTACAGCAAACCCTGCTGCCTTAAGTCCCTTGAGGATAAAGGAAACAATTTTCAAATCATCCTCAATCAGCAGAATACGCATCGAGTCTGTCCTTTCCCCGCGATGTAAGTTCGAATCAAACTGAAATTATAAAACATATTGAAGGAGAGTGGGCCTTGCCGGCAGCTCCTGCAAGGCCAGCTGCTTAAATACTCTCGCGGCACTGGCACTTGCAGATGCTTACCTCGGTGGCGGTTATTCAAAACCAGACCCTGAGGTGATACTCCTCAGGCAGGGGTTCATTCGGGGCCGATGCGGTACTCGACCAGTTCGATCTGATCACCACTGGCGGGATCAATCTCCAGGATCGGCCCAATCCCCATGACATAGTATTTATTTTCAAAGGAATCAGACTCCAGCGGCGTCCATTCCGCGGTGACCAGGGTGGTGAAATCGCCCAGGCCGATGCTGACATCCTTGGAGAGCTCGGCCACCTTGGCCATGTCTTCGGCGTCGCCAAGGAAAAATTCTTGCCGATAGATGTCACCAACCTGCGGATTGGAGGGCATCAGAATGCCGGGCAGGGCATCGTCCTTGCCGGCTTTCCAGGAGCCTTCGAGGCTGACCAGTTCCCCGTCTTCAAACTCTTGGGACAGTTCGCCGAAGTACCAGACATTGCCTTCGCTGTCCTGGGCAAACCAGTCAAAGGTATCCTCGACAACCTCACCGTCTTCATAGACGGTATCACGGACGACAGTGCAGGTAACGCCGAGGATCTCTTTGGTTTCATTGGTCACCTCAACCACGATTCGTTCATCCCCGCCTTCATAAACCCAACGGGAACCTGGCAGCAATGGAAGATAGGGATTGTCGATCAGGGCGACAAACTCGTCCGGATTGATCTTCGGCTGGTAGGGAGCTTCGCCGAGGGCAGCACAGATCTCCTGGCGGGCCTCCAGCTGTTCACTGCAGCCCTTACGGCTGTCGCGGTATTCCTGCCAGGCTTCCCCAGTACACTCCCAGCGTTCGCTGGGCTCTTCGAGGTTTTTACAGTTACCAACGGCAATCCAGAAATCATCG
>CAMYNR010000158.1 GCA_947259715.1 uncultured Desulfuromonadales bacterium | reverse complement strand
CTGCACTGGTTCTACCCGCCGTACACCGGCAGGCAGGAACGCATGATCGACATGACGATCAAGCTCAAGCCCTGACCGTCGCGTAGGCCGAGTCAGACGGCGCTCAGCGGCGACGCCGCCTCAGTCCAGACTGATCGAGACTTGCTTGATCGTGTCCGCTTCGACGTCGACGAAGACCCGTTTCGCAGGCCCGTTGCCCGAGGGCTTCAGCTATGCCTGGACGGGCATTACCTATCAGCAGCTCGCGGCCGGCAACGTCGCGCCGCTGATCTTCGGGCTGTCGCTGGTGTTCGTGTTCCTGGTGCTTGCCGCCCAGTACGAGAGCTGGGCCATGCCCGTCATGATCCTGATGGCGATTCCCTTGGGGCTGTTGGGCGCGGTGGGCTCCCTCCTCGTCCGCAGCCTCGATCTGGACGTCTACGGCCAGATCGGTCTGGTGATGATCATCGGCCTGGTGGCAAAGAACTCAATCCTGATCGTGGAATTCGCCAAGCAGCAGCGGGACCAGGGCGATAGCGTCCTCGATGCGGCGATGACGGCGGCCCGCATGCGCCTGCGGCCGATCCTGATGACGGCGCTGGCCTTCGTCATCGGCCTGATGCCCTTGCTGGTGGCGACGGGCGCCGGCGCCGCCGCCCGGCGTTCCCTCGGCACGGCGGTGGTGGGGGGCCTGGCGCTGGCGACGATCCTGATCGTCATGGTGCCGATCTTCTACTACGTCATCGAACGCGCGCGCGAAGGATGGTCGAAGGAGAAAACCGAGGCCGCTGCGGCCGGCGCCAAGAGCACATGACCGCGCGCCATGAAGTTGGGAGGGATATAAACGCCATGCCGATCATCCGACCGAAGACAGGGACGCGTTGGGCACCCACTTTCGTGACAGCCTGTCTCGCCGGGCTGCTGCTGGCCGGCTGCGACTCGAAAGACAAGACCGCGGCCAAGCCGCCGCCCGCGCCGGTTGTCGAGGTCGTCGCGGTGGCGCAGCAAGACGTCCCCATCGTCATGGAGTTCAGCGGCACGGTGAAGGCGGTCAAGACCGTCGACGTCATTCCGCGCGTCTCGGGCTATATCGACAAACGGTTCTTCGTCGAAGGCGACGCCGTGAAGGAAGGCGCCCCGCTTTACCTGATCGACCCGCGGCCCTTCAAAACGCGGCTCGACGCGGCCAAGGCGCAGCTCGAGAGCGACCAGGCGGCCTTGAAGTTCGCGGAAAGCGAGGTGCAGCGCTTCACCGGGTTGGCGGCGACGGGTGCCGGATCGGTGCAGGAGAAGGAGTCGTGGATCGCCAAGCGCGACGAGGCGCTCGCGGCCATCGACAAGGACAAGGCCGACATCGAGAACTGGGAGCTGGAGCTGGGCTACACGAATATCACGGCGCCCTTTGCCGGGCGCATCGAGCAAACGCGCATCAATGCCGGCACCCTGGTGAAGGCGCAACAGGACGTGTTGACGACGCTCGTCCAGATCGATCCCATCTACACCGTCTTCAATGTCAGCCGTCGCCAGTTGTCCGATGTCCAACGGCTGGTGCGGCAGGAAGTGGTTCCGACCGACAGGACCAAGATCGAAGCGACGGTGATCCTGCCGGACGGCAGCGAGTACCAGAAACAAGGCCGGGTCGATTTCATCAGCGCCCAGATCGATCCCACCACGGACAGCGTCACGGTCCGCGCCATATTCCCGAACGATTATCAAGCAAGACGACCTCTGTTGCCTTCACCGGAATAGGCAGCTGGTCTCTGGCCCGACCGGTGAACGCTGTCCGCAAGTGATTAAACGCCTGGCTAGCAGATGGCTGCCCAACCGTCAGATGCGGCGTGGGGTCCGTGATTGCGCCAGCGTATGGAAGATAAGCAGGGAATTGCGCGACGACGGCTTCTGTCAGCCGGCGAAAATACTTGTCAGGTTTGGGGGCAAGATAAAGGACACCCGGAAACTCCCGGATTTCAGCCAGCTCAAAATCAAAGGCCGCATGCGCTTGGAAGAGCACCTGCAATGAATTCTCAATTTCTTGGTCGATCTGGGCCGGGGGGACAAATGGATAAAGCACGGTGATATGGGCCGGCACGCCCGCTCTGGCTGCTGGGTCATACAACGCCCGAAAATCGCCCACCAGCGCTTCCGCCTCGGGCACTACGACCACCAACGCGCTCTCCAGGATTGCTGGCTCCAT
>CAMYNR010000157.1 GCA_947259715.1 uncultured Desulfuromonadales bacterium | reverse complement strand
AGTTCCAAACATGCCGATCCCTTCATTCAGCCGGCCTTCCGGTATCAGATCAACAATAAAGGTAAACACGGCAGTAAAGCAGATCGCCAGACCGATGCCATGGATCACCCGCACCAACAGCAGAAACGGATAGTCCTGCTGAATGCTGTCACCCAACAGCAGGTGCAACAGCGGCATCAGGGTCATGATAAGCGTGCCGATGGTGTAGCTGTGCTTGCGCCCGATGCGGTCGATCATTTCCGAGACCCAGGGGCGGCAGAGGGCTGAGGCGAAAGCAAAGATCCCCATCAGGATACCGATATCCTGTTGGCTGCCGCCATGGTCGGTAATGTAGAGCGGGAACAGGAAGAAGGCGGCGTAGCTGGAGACCAGGCAGAGGTTGGCAATAAACAGGGCGGCGAAGGCCGGAGTATAAAGCATCGGGAGTTCCATCATGGCTAAGCGGGATATTCTCTGGCGGCATCTTAACAGAGCAGCCAGGCCAGCGGAAGCGCGATTCTCTGCCTAAAATCCCTTGTTCCCTGCTGGCGCAAGGTGTAAATTAAGCGTTTCGCAAACCACTGCAGCAAAGGGATTTTTCCGCCATGGACAAGGCACCTGCTTTCAATAAAATCAGCAACCTGCTGGAGATGATCAAGTTTTCTCACACCATCTTCGCCTTTCCCTTCGCCCTGATGGGAGTGGTGCTGGCCAGTCTCGCCAGCGGCAGCCTGCCAAGTTTTGGCCAGATCTTCTGGATCTGTATCGCCATGGTTGGCGCACGCAGCGGGGCGATGGGTTTGAACCGGCTGATCGATGCGAAGATCGACGCTGACAATCCCCGCACCGCCCAGCGCCATATCCCGGCCGGCCAGGTGTCGGTTTTTGAAGCGGTCTGTTTTGTCGCTGTTTCCCTGGCGGTGATGCTGCTGGCCGCCTGGATGCTCAATCCGCTCTGTTTTTACCTGGCCCCGGTGGCGATCGGCTTTTTCGTTCTCTACGCTTACTGCAAGCGCTTTACCCATTATGCTCATCTGGTTCTCGGCGTCTGCCTGGCTGCGGCGCCGATCGGCGCCTGGATCGCCCTGCGCGGAGATCTCGGCTGGCCGGTGCTGTCCCTGGGGCTGGCGGTGCTTTTCTGGGTGGCCGGTTTCGATATTTTCTACGCCCTGCAGGATTATGAGTTCGATGTTGAACGCGGTCTGCACTCGATTCCTGCCAAGCTGGGGGTAAAAAAATCTTTCTGGCTGGCCGAAGTCTTTCACTTTTTGATGCTGTTTTTTCTGCTGCTGGTCTATCCGGGCAGCGGCCTGGGAGCGATCTACCTGATCGGCGTCGCGGTGGTCGCCGGTCTGCTCTACTACGAACACAGCCTGGTCAAGCCGGATGACCTGTCGCAGCTGGATGCGGCTTTTTTCAATATGAATGGCTACATCAGCGTGACGATCTTTGTCTTTACCCTGGACGATGCGGTAGTTTGAATCGATGCAGAAAATTGTCGTCGGCATAACCGGAGCCTCCGGCTCCATCTACGGGCTGCGTCTGGTCGAGGAGTTGTTGGCCGCGAGCAAGCAGGTTACCCTGCTGCTGACCAACGCCGGTCGGCAGGTGCTGGCCTATGAAACCGGCCTGCAACTGGCGGAGTCGCCACAGGAGTGCCTTGCCCAACTGCGGAAGCATTTCAGAGTCGGCGAGAATCTCAGCCACTTTGGCCTGAGCGATTTTTTCGCTCCGACCGCCAGCGGCTCCAGCGCTCCCGATGCGCTGGTGATCTGTCCCTGTTCGATGGGCACCGCCGGGCGGATTGCCGCCGGCTTGTCGGACAATCTGCTTGAACGGGTGGCGGATGTCGCACTGAAAGAGCGGAAAACGCTGCTTCTGGTGCCGCGGGAAACCCCGTTCAACCAATTGCATCTGGAGAACCTGCTGCGTTTATCGCAGGCCGGTGCGCAGATTCTGCCGGCCATGCCGGCTTTTTACCAAAAGCCACAATCGGTGGAGGATCTGGTCGATTTTGTGGTCGGAAAAACTCTCGACAGCCTCGGCGTGGAGCATCAGCTCTTCCAGCGCTGGGGTGCAGAAGATCAGTAGGGGCAGACCTGTGTCTGCCCTTTAATGGAAAAAATTCAACAGATTGGAAAAGGGCGAACACAGAGGTTCGCCCCTACGGTATCTACAAACAATGGAAAATCTTTTCAATATTCT
>CAMYNR010000156.1 GCA_947259715.1 uncultured Desulfuromonadales bacterium | reverse complement strand
GAGCGGCTGCTCTTCGGTCACCAGCAGCGGCTTCATCTGCAACTTACTGATAAATCCCTTCAAGGTCGCATAGGGTCCACCCATCGGGAATCTCGGCAAGACAAAACGACCGGAGTCGGCATGAATGACCCCGGACTGCTGGGCAAATGCGGCGAGAAAACCAAACTCCTTAACAATCTGCACCAGCTCAGGATTATATTCACCGTAGGGATAGGCAAACAATTCAGCCTTAACCCCAAGCTGCTCCTGCAATTGTTCTTGGGCCTTGGCAATATCAGCCTTTATCCGTGCGTTCCATTGTGCAGCACTTTCATCCGGCTGCAACTCAATCAGGTAGGCATGGCTGGCGGTGTGATTACCTATCTCGACCCCCAACTCCTGCAGCTGTTTCAGCTCCTCCCAGTCCAGGTAGCCGGCGGTTCCAACCGCATCGGTATTCACGAACAGGGTCACCGGAAAATCGTACTTTTGCAGCAACGGCATGGCGACCTCGGCAAAAGAACGGAAGGCATCATCAATGCAAAGTGCCACCCCCTTATCGGGCAAGGCCTCACCGGCAGCCTGCCTGCGGGCAACCTCTCCAAGCGATAACACGCTGTAGTTATGCTCCTTGAGGTAACGAAGCTGCTCGGAAAAGACTTTTGCCGAAATGTTGGTCGATGGATATTTTCCCTCGTCAAAACGGTGATAGATAAAAACGTTCACTTGCCCTGAGGCACTGACCGGAGGTGGAAACAGCCCGCAAAAGCAGGCAAGCAGGCCAGCCAGAAGCAGAGAGTTAAACATGGAGGATCCTTCTTTTTAGGAGGAGCGAACCTTGTTGCGTAAAAACCTGCGGATCGTATTGCGCGCTTTCGGGGTCACCGCCCACTCCAGCCACTTGGGCAGGACCTCCGGTTTTTCCGAGGTTTCGACCGCCACCTGATCGCCGTCGAGCAGGCGAGTCCGCAGTTGACGGGTGCGACCATTGATGCGCCCGCGCCGGGCATGCAAGCCAAGGGATTCATGAATATCAAAAGCGAAATCGAGCAGACTGCTGCCTTCCGGCAGGGTGCGAATTTCGCCGGCCGGGGTATAAACCTGGATGGTCGCCGAGGCCAGCTGCAGAGACATGGTATCGAAAGCGGACTCCCCTTCCATCAGCGACTTCATCAGCTCCCGGAAGTTTTCGTGCCGGAACTTAAACCCAGGAGCCAGGACCCCGGAATCATTAAACCGGGCCAGCTTACGTGTTGTGACCTCGACCCGCACCCGCTGTTCGCCGATCTGTACTGTGGTTTTCAGCGCCTGGTAGCCATGTTTTGAGCTGGTATTCAGGTGATCGCGCAGCTTGCCGGGGATCGGCGGAAACATGCTGTGCAGCAGGCCAAGAAAGATATAGGCATCCATCATCCGATCAACCTGCACCTCCAAGGTGTAGAGTGTCGTAAACCCTCGCCGCATCGCTTGCGCGGCCGAGATGGAAAAGGGGCGCCAGCGATCCTTGAGCTGCGCAGAGAGTTTTTGCTGTTCGCAGGCATTCATGATTTTAGCGCGGGTTTTACGTAGATAATTGGCGTGCTCTTTTTTCAGTGCGTCGATTTTTTGCTGATATGATTTCGCCCGCTTCGGGTAAAGCAGATTAAAAGATAAAGACTCCAATTCGGTCGCCACATAGCCCATGCCGAGATGCTGGGCGAGGGGAACATAGACCATGCGGGTCTCTTCAGCGATCAGCTTCTGCTTATGCGGCGGCAGCGCATCGATGGTCAGCAGATTATCCATCCGGTCCCAGAATTTCAGGCAGAGGACGCGGATATCGTCGATGGCCACCAGAACGGTTTTTTTGTAAGTTTCCTCTTTTAACTGCTCGCGGGTCATCACCTCAGAAGTGACCTTGGTCAGACCATCAACCAGATGGGCGACCTCGACGCCATACTTCTGCCGCACCTCGTCCAGGGTCACCGGCGTATCCTCAACCACATCATGAAGCAGAGCCGCCATGACCGAAGGGAAATCCATCCAATGCCTGGCAGCCAGGTGAGTGACCCGCAGAGGATGGAAGATATAGGGTTCTCCACTCTTGCGCAGTTGCCCCTGGTGGGACGAACGAGCATCCTCAAGCGCCTGCTCAACGCGCGCCAACTCACGGTCCAGCTCTTCCTCAGAATGCCCGGCGCCATGGTGGGTGACCAGAAGCTCCATGATCTCTGTGATCATGCGTTGTTCTATTTTTTCATTATATTTTGTCATAACAGCCGATCAAAAATACCCCGGAATTCCTTAAGTTGATACCTCCTCAACCTGGAGGCCAGCCCATATCACGACCACCCAGCAGGTGAAAGTGCAGATGCCAGACAACCTGCCCGCCCCCTTCGTTACAATTATTCACCAGCCGAAAGCCATCCTCAGAGAAACCTATATCGTGAGCGAGCTTGCCGGCAACCTGGTAGATATGCCCGATGAGATTATTATCGGCAGTGGTCAGATCGAGTGTCGTCCGAATATGCTTACGCGGGATGATCAGGATATGATGCGGAGCTTGAGGATTGAGATCATCGAAAGCGATGATCTCTTCATCTTCGTAGCGGATGGTCGCGGGGATTTCACCCTTGGAGATCTTGCAGAAAATACAGTCAGAAGCCATCTCGTTTCTCCTTTCTGTTCACGGATCGATCTCGGGATAGAATTCTGGATAGTAGCAAACATTTTCGCTACAGCCTATGCCAAAATGAGCACGGTGAGCGGCTAATGCCTGCCGCTGGTAGTCAGCAAAATCCCGGCTTCTTTCTGTCAGCATAACAAAATGGCTGACCAGCTGCAGATTCTTGATTTTGCGCAGGGTTGGAGCTCCTCGCCCGACCAGCTTCAGCCCGTCAATTCCGCCTGCTTTCAGTTGCGGAATAGCACAGAGTCCGCAGCCATGCTTGCGTTCTGTCTGCGACCAGCTCTTCTGGCGCGCCATGGCCGCAGTCAGTGCCGCAGCAGCCGGCGGTTTGACCGGTTCAATCCGGTAGGGTATTTCACAGGGCCAGATTTTGTCGGCGCTGGAATGATGGAAAGTACAGAGCCCTTCGGTGTTGGGGCACTTCCCCACCAACAAAAAGGCATCGCAGGCCACTTCGGGAACTGCGCGGCGAATTTCCCCCATTTCCGCGACGGTCAGATGGCGGGGCAGAATCACCCGGCCGATGCCCTGCTGGTGATAGAACCGGATTGCCGCCGAGTTACTCAGGTGGGCCAGAGTGCTGGCATGATAGAGCAGCTGCGGAAACTGCTTCCGCAAGCTGCGCAGCAGTGCCAGATCGGCGAGAATAACACTGGTAACTCCCGCCTGAACAGCTTCGCCAACATAGTCGAGCAGCATCGGCTGTTGCGCCTGCGAATAAAAAGGAGAGTTCAGCGTTAACGCAAACTCTCCTCCCTGCCGGCGACAGATAGCGACAATCGCCCGCAAATCCTGGTAATTTTCGATCTGAGCTCCGGCGAAGGTGCGCTGGTTGATCGATGCCAGCAGTCCGAAGCGCCTTTGCCAGTCCTCAGGGACATACCCCCCGTAAAGTTCATCGGCGCCAGCGTCGAGTAACGACTGAGCCTCGGCCAGGCGATCGACGGGCGAAATCAGTTTCATCTCCCCTCCACCTCCTGCCGGGACTTCCAGATATGCTCGCGGCGATAATCCCACCAGCTGCCATCGACATCGGCCTGCAGGGTTTCACCGACCACGACCAGAGTCAGGGCCGGTTTTTTGCCTGGATCTTTTAAGGCGAAATAATCCTCCCCCTTGCAGGCAGCGACGATCGTCCTCAAGCTGCCCTCGACGATGGCTTCATCCGGCAGACCGAGGCGATGCAGCAAAACAATCGGCACATCCTTGCCGTAGCCGATCAACAACTTTTCGACCAGCGTCTCCAGCGGCAGGTTGTTCATATAGATCAACAGCGAGACCCCGGGTGCGGCCAGCTCTTCGAGGCTGGGACTATCCGCTGTGTCCCCCAGGGTGCGCGGCGAAACAATCAAGGTCCGGTTGGTCACCGCGGGCAGATCCAGGGTTCGTTTCAGCCGCGCAGAAGCGGCATTGGCGACCCCAACCCCGGCGAGAACCTCGGCGCGGCTGGAAAAATGGTTGATCAGCCCCTGAAAGGGGGAATAAAAGGTCAAATCCCCTGGCACCAGAAAAGCGACCGGTGCTGACTCGAGTTGCGCATCAATCATGCTGACCAGCTCGTCGAAGTGAAAATCAAAGGGGATCAACAGATCTTTGCCCTGCAGGTGTTCGGCAAAGGTCTGCGGAAAAGGTTCAGGCAAGTAAACCACTTTGGCACTTTGCAGCGCCTTGGCACCCTGCAAGGTTAACAACTCAGGGTCACCGGGTCCGGCGCCGATGAAGAAAACTCTATTCATTCGCCGAGTCCTTTTTGCAGATGGATCAAAAATTCTTTATTGCCTTTAGGGCCAAGAATCGGGCTTTCGACCACCTCAAGAACAGCGCAGCCCAAATCGGTCGCCAGAGTTTGAATATTCTCGATAACCTGCTGATGCTGTTGCTGATCCTTGACCACGCCGCCCTTGCCGACCTGACCTTTGCCGACTTCAAATTGCGGCTTAATCAGGGCGAGAAGGTCAGCCTTTGCTGTCAGCAGGGCCAAAGTGTTCGGCAACACCTTGGCTAAAGAGATGAAGGAGGCATCAATAACCGCCAGGCTTGGCGGTTCGCTGAGTTGCTCAGCGCTCAGATGACGGATATTGCAACGTTCCAGATTGACGACCCGCGGATCCTCGCGCAACTTCCAGGCCAACTGTCCGTAGCCGACATCCACCGCGTAGACCTTGGCTGCGCCGTGCTGCAGCAGGCAATCGGTAAAGCCACCGGTTGACGCGCCGACATCGATAGCGATCCGTCCGGCGATCTGGAGGGTAAATTGATTAAGAGCTTTCTGCAGTTTAAGGCCACCGCGAGAGACAAAGGGGATATCTTCACCCTTCAAACGCAGACGCGCTTCAACATCGACCTTTTCGCCGGCCTTGTCGACCAGGTGATCATCAACCACCACCTTGCCGGCAAGAATCAGGGCCCTGGCCCGCTCGCGCGAGGGCGCCAGACCATGCTGAACCACTAATTTATCAAGCCGCTCTTTCATGAACATCCAAAATGTGCTGATATTATTACACTAACCAAGGTTTAGCGCGACAGGAAAATTGGATCTCCACTATAGCAGTTTGCACAAAAAAAGGGAGACTGAATAGTCTCCCCTTGCTCACCAGGACAGCCGTTAACCAATAAAAAATTCCCGGTTATCACCAAACACCTCTTCAACTTCAGCGATTGCTTTCTGAACATCTTCTTCGCTTAATTCGAGAGCTTTTGCTCCCGGGCAGTTGACCACATCAATCTCCTCATTCGGTTCCCGCTGGCCAATTCCCAGCCGGGCACAGACCTGATCAGCCATGTTGACCGTCGCCACCATAGGCGCCAGACCATCATGTTCCTCTTCATCCTCTTCGGATATGCTCATATCATCGTGGTGCAGGGCGACCATGACCAAGGTCCGGGAAAATTTCCACTTATCAAGAACCGCGGCACCAACCACCGCATGCGCGTAAGGAAAATATTTCCCCTCCAACTCGAGATAGCTACCTTCTCCCGAATAAACCGCTTCGACCAGGGCGCGATAACTTTCGGCATCACTGTAATTCATCACCACCTTACCCAGGTGGCGAAAAAGGCCGGCCAGAAACGCCTCTTCGGGGTCAGCCGATTTAAACTTTCCCGCCAGGATGCGAGAACCGATTGCGCAGCCGATGGAGTCTTCCCAAAGCATCTTTTCGAGCAAGCCGTAGGATTTATTCATTCCTTCAAGACTTGCCGCTAAAACCAGGCTGCGAAGCGTCCGTTCACCAACGATGGCGATTGCGTGATCCAGGGTTTTTATCTGCCGCTTCATGCTGTAAAAAGCAGAATTTGCCACTTTCAACAGCCGGGCGGAAACCGCCGGGTCACTGGAGATCGCCTCGCCAAGTTTGCTGTAATTTACATTCGGGTCGCCAAGCAATTCGAGAACCTTGGTCGCCACGGCAGGAACCGGCGGAAGGTCCCGAATGGATCGGACAACAGTTTGAAAATCGGTCGACATGCTGAGCTCCTTAGTGCGCTTATGATATATGATTCATTATTACAAAATAATCTTATTGATGCTAGAAGAAATTTGTTTTTTTATTCAAAAATGCTCTTCAGAATGATTAATCAATCAAGAAAAAGATCCTTAGCGAGAGGCTGTTCCGGGTCGACTGCATAGCTGGAAAAATCACATTCGCCGGCGGCTCGCAAAACCTCTTCATCGATAAAAAAATTTCCGCTGCACTGGCGACTGTCCTGACTGAGGATTGTCCACGCGGCATCGGCCATGATGCGTGGTTGTCGACAACGCTCTGGCGCAACCAGGCCACCCAGCATGGCCAGCGCGGCGGTGTTGATAACCGTTTTCGGCCACAGGGCATTAACGGCAACGCCCTGGGCACGGAACTCTTCAGCCAGACCGAGGACCGTCATGCTCATCCCGTACTTTGCCATACTGTAGGCGGTGTGATTTTTGAACCAGCTTGGATTTAGATTCAGCGGCGGGGAAAAGGTGAGGATATGCGGGTTGTCAGCCTGCAGCAAATGCGGCAGGCAGGCCTGGCAGCAGAGATAGGTTCCCCGCACGTTGACCTGGTTCATCAGGTCGAAGCGCTTCATTGGGGTTTCCAGGGTTCCGGCCAGAAAAATGGCGCTGGCATTATTGACCAGAATATCGATTCCGCCAAAGCTCGCCACCGCCTGCTCGACAGCAGCAACAACCTGCTTTTCCTCGCGGATATCGACCACCAGCGGCAAGGCCTTGCCACCGGCCGCTTCAATCTCTTCAGCGGCAGTGTAGATGGTACCAGGCAATTTCGGATGCTTACGCTTGGTCTTCGCGGCGATGACAATGTTGGCGCCATCCTCAGCCGCGCGTTTGGCGACCTCCAGACCGATACCCCGACTGGCACCGGTGATGAACAAGGTTTTTCCCTTCAACGCTGCCATAAAGCCTCCTGGACTTTTTATTGGCCATCCAGCATCCGCCCGATCCCACCAAGCACCGAACCTTCACCCCGGTCGCTACCACCGGCTTTAGGCGCATGGGCGATAATCCGGTCCGCCAGGCGGCTGAAGGGCAAACTTTGCAGCCAGACCCGACCGGTCCCGCTCAGGGTGGCCAGAAACAACCCCTCACCGCCGAAAAACATACTCTTCAGATTTCCGGCCCGCTCAATCGAATAATCGATCCCCGGCTCCAAAGCGACCAGGCAGCCGGTATCGACCCGCAGGGTTTCCCCTTTCAATTGGCGCTCAACAATCGTACCGCTGGCATGCACAAAGGCCATCCCGTCACCGCGTAAGCGTTGCAGAATGAACCCTTCACCGCCAAAAAATCCGGTCCCGAGACGCTTCTGAAAAGCGATCCCGACCTGGGTCCCGAAAGCGGCGCAGAGAAAAGCATCCTTCTGACAAAGAATATCCCCGGAGAGCTGGGCCAGATTTAGTGGAATAATTTTCCCGGGATAAGGGGCGGCAAAGGCAACCTGCTGCTTTCCATCTCCCTGGTTACTGAAATGGGTCATAAAAATCGATTCGCCGGTCAGCATGCGCTTGCCGGCACCAAGCAACTTGCCGAAGATGCCCGATTCCGGTTCGGAGCCATCACCCATTTTGGCCGCAAAGACGATTCCTTCTTCCATATAGGTCATGGCCCCGGCTTCGGCGATAACTGTTTCACCAGGATCAAGCTCGACTTCCACCATCTGCATGTCATCACCAACGATACGATAATCAACTTCATGGGATTTCATCGACGTCTCCTCGTACGTGGATCTCGTTGTTTGGTTCTGCGCTGATTGAATAGTCAAATCGTTGGGCAAAATATTTTACAAATCGCCCTTGCAGTTCTGCCATCGGCAACGGGCCATTCAACTCACGAGCCATCGAAGTGACAATCTCCTCAGGCCGGCCGCAGGGAACAATCATATCAAATGTCGTCAACTGATTATTGACGTTCAAAGCAATCCCATGGCTGGACACCCAACGTTTCAGCGCAATCCCAAAACTGCAGATTTTCCTGCCGTTGACCCAGACTCCCGGCTCACCCGCCTTCAAGCTGCCTGATAAGCCATAGTCGGCGAGTACGGCGATGACAACCTGTAAAAAATTGTCCGCGAACCAGCGCAGATCCTTCTTCTTCAACATAACAATCGGGTAAGCAACCAGTTGACCAGGCTCATGGGCGGTCGCCAGCCCCCCCCGATTGATATTTTGCAATCCGACACCATGCTCAGCCATAAGCGATTGAGACAGTTTCAGGTCAGCGCCTGAGCCTCTACGGCCAAGGGTGACGGTCGCCGGATGCTCAACCAGCGCCAGGGTGTCTACACCCTTGCCCTGCAGGTGAGCCTGGACCAGTTGCTCCTGACGATTTAAGGCCTCCTGGTATTCCAGCAGGCCCCAATGTTCAACACGAAGTTTAGTCAGTTTGTCCCCAATCGACATAAATTGCCTTCCTCAGGTCAGTACAGGAAATTTCCAGCTGTCTAAAAAATAACATGGCCAGGAAAAATGGAATAAAAAAACAGGGAGCCACGCAACTCTGCGCAACTCCCTGTCTGATATCTTTGGTGGGCGGTACTGGGATCGAACCAGTGACCCTTCGCGTGTGAGGCGAATGCTCTCCCGCTGAGCTAACCGCCCTGATCGGTGGGTTTTTATAGCAACATCATTCAAGGCTGTCAACCTGATAAATTGAGAGCCAATTTCAATTTAGGGCCGCCTGAAAACCTGCCCTGAAAACGACATTTAGTCGTCGGCCGCAGGGGAAAGAAAAATCTGCCTGGCCAGGCGAAGGCCGGGCTCAGTGACCAGAGCCCGTTCCAGAATGGCCTCAATCGCGTAGGCTTCTTTATCCGCCACCACCTCAACCAGATTAACCAGGGCATCAGCATCCCAGAGGATTCTGAACTCAGGGCGATCAACCCCGCCCGGGGTGTGATGCCGGCCAACCAGTTCGCAGACCCTTTCGATCAAAACGGCATCATGGGTGATTTCGTAGAGGATTCTTTTTGCCACCGCTGGCCCCTCCTGCTCCTGCAGCTTTCCGGAGCACTGATCGTATTTGCGCTCCGCTTCGGGAATCCCGATATCGTGGAGATAGCTGGCGCATAGGGTTTCCACCGGATCGGCATCGATGAATTGCAGCAGTTCAAAGGCATATCCAGTGACATCGTGGGCGTGGGCGATGCGGCGCACATCACTGCCAAAGTAAAGCTCCATAGCCGCTTTTACCTGGTCCAGCAGCTTTCGTTGTTCAATGCTCAAGCGGTTAAGCACAGCGTCCTGATTGTGCACCATCATAAATTTCTCCCCTCAATTAAGGCGATAAATCTTTGCCTCTGCTTCTGCGTACAGCACCCCGGCAACTTTAAGCTGAGCCCTGGCCAGCCAGATCCTGCGTCGACGATCAATCAGCTGCCCCCGGACCTCAACCTGCGCCCCAACCGGAACCGGTTTTCGATAACGCACCTGCAGCTCCGCGGTAACGACCTGTTCGGCAGCAGCGCGACAAGCGTAAATACAGGCCTCATCAAGCAATGCCGCCACGACCCCGCCATGAATGACATCCTGCCACCCCTGAAAGGCTGTCCCAAGCTGAACCTCGGCAAAGCTGCTGCAGTCCTTGGAGTCGGTCAGAAAGCTCGCCTGCAGCCCGCTGCTATTCTGGGCGCCACAGACAAAACAGGCCTGATCAGAACGCACCTTTTTCAAACTTTGCTCAGGCATTGCCGGCCCGGCCAACGCCAATATACTCGAAACCCTCCTGACCGATATGAGCGGGATCGTACTGATTGCGCCCGTCAAAGATTATTGTTTGTTTCATGATCCGCCGCATGGCATCCAGGTCAGGGTTGCGAAAGGGCTTCCATTCCGTCACCAGCAGCATCGCATCAGCACCCTGCAAAGCTTCGTACTGATTGTTTACCAGCGTCAGCTGACCGTTTGCAAACCAATCGGTGGGTAATTCCTGACGGGCAACCTCCATGGCCACCGGATCATAAGCAAGCACCCTGGCACCGGCGGCGAGCAGATCCTCCAGCAGAATTTTCGCCGGCGCTTCGCGC
>CAMYNR010000155.1 GCA_947259715.1 uncultured Desulfuromonadales bacterium | reverse complement strand
AACGGTGTGCTGATGTTTGGTCTGACAACGGGCTTTTTATATACGATCCTCAGCGGAGTGCTGGAACGATACTGGGACGAGAAGCTAGGCCAAGATGCGGAATCCGAACTCTAAACGCAGAAACTTACGTATAAAGGAGAAAACCAATTGAAAACAAGACAATACTTTATCCTGGCTCTGGCTGTAATGATAGCAGTCAGCCTATCTTTATCCGTCTGGGCCGAACCGCCTAAGATGAAAATGACCACCGAGGTGCCTCCGGGGATCGCCACCCCGGACAAGCTGGAAACCCGTATTGGTACCCTGAACCTCTTCGACGGGGTGCCCGATAAGGAGACGGCCAAAAAGGTATATGACAATCTCGATTTCCAGCGCGCCGTGCAGGCTTATTTGAACAGCATCCAGATCGCATCCATGTACGGTATGCGCAAAGGAATTCTGGAGTTCGGCCCGGCCAACACCACCGCGCTTCTCTTCGAGACTCTTATGGACTCCAAGGCGCTGTGGCTGACGCCGAATACGACATCAGTCTATATGTGTGCGTGGCTTGAGATGAAAGATGAACCATATGTCATCGAAACGCCGCCGAATGTGCTTGGGATTATTGACAGCCACTGGTTTGAATATGTTGCTGATTTCGGCAATGCCGGTCCGGATAAGGGAAAAGGCGGAAAGTTTTTGATTGTGCCTCCAGGCTACAAGGGCGATGTGCCGGACGGCTACTTCGTTGCGCACACGAAGACATACGGCAATTGGGTTATCTGGCGTGGATTCCAGGAGAATGGCGACCCCGCCCAGGCGGTTGCTGCAACCAAGAAAATTTTCCGCATGTATCCACTTTCGCAAAAAAATAATCCTCCGAAGATGAACTTCATCGACGTTTCCGGCGTGTTTAACAATACGATTCATCGCATGGACTACGGAATTTTTGAGGAAATCGATGCGGTCGTGCAGGCTGAACCGGCCGATAGCGGCGACCCGGAACTGCTTGGCCTGCTGGCATCCATCGGCATCAGGAAGGGCCAGCCGTTTGCACCCGATGCCCGCATGAAGAAAATTCTGACCGAGGCCGCTGATGTAGGAGCTGCAACGGTTCGTACGCTGGCGGCGCTTCCGCGTGAAGATATGTTCTATTTTTACCCCGGCGAGAGCGTCTGGAGCACCCCGTTCCCCGGTGGCAGTCATGAGTTTCTTGATAACGGTGCGCGTCTGCTGGATGCGCGAAGCTATTTCCATTTCTACGCAACCGGCATTACACCCGCGATGACCACCAAAATGGTGGGTAAGGGTTCGCAATACGCCGTAGCCTATTTCGACAGCGAGGGCAATGCCCTTGATGGCGGAAAGACCTATAAGGTGCATCTGCCGCCCAACGTGCCGGCCAAAGATTTTTGGTCCTTCACGCTGTACGACAACCAGACCCGCGCCATGTTGCAAACCGATCAACAGTTTCCGGGTCTCGATGGCAATAAAAAGGGATTACAGCAGAACCAAGACGGCTCTTATGACGTTTACTTCGGCCCCAAAGCACCTGCCGGTAAGGAAAGCAACTGGATACAAACCGTTGCCGGCAAGGGCTGGAACATGATTTTCCGTCTTTATGGCCCGCTGAAGCCATGGTTCGACAAGACCTGGCGGCCGGGTGATCCGGAGGTGGTTGAGTAGCGAAAATAGGTTCAGAGTTCAGGGTTCAAAGGTTCAGAGGTTCGAAAAAGTTTGTCATCATTATTAACTTGAACGGGGTACGGTGAACCCTGAGCCTTGGTATTAAAGGAGAAAACAAAATGAAAACAAAACATTTATTTACAATAATATTGGCGCTGTTGATGGCGACCAGCCTGGTGATCACAGCCTGGGCAGAACCACCCAAAATGAAAATGACCACCGACATCCAGGCGTCGATTACAGCTCCGGACAAGGTGGAAACCTCAATCGGCACGCTCGAGTACTTTGATGGTGTGCCGACCGAAAAAACAGTGGAAGCTGTCTATGACTATCTCGACCGTTCGCGTGCGGTGAATGTCTTCATCAATTCTATACCCATGTTGTCGATGTACACCCTGCGGGAAGGTCAGGCGAGCGTTGGCGCCGATGCCAGCCACAAGATCTGCATCTGGGACAACCTGATGGATTCCAAGTCGCTGCTCCTGACAGGCAACACTTCCACAATGTATGCGGTGGGTTTT
>CAMYNR010000154.1:5019-6196 GCA_947259715.1 uncultured Desulfuromonadales bacterium | reverse complement strand
CGAGCGATCACATGGTGGCAGAACCCTGTGCGACTTCAAAATGACCGAGGACGAAACGTCCGAATCGATGGTATTCACGAAACAGGAGATCAAGAATGCACGAGTGTTTAGAGACACTCAAAGGTAAGTATGTGGAAGTAGTGCTGACGAATCAGACCCTGCACGGTGTTCTAGACGATGTGGTGGCGAGTGAGCCCATTTTTCTTGTGTTGGAAGAAGAGGATCATCAAAAAATCCTGGTCAACCTTCAGCACGTTATTACCTTGCGCGTGGTGACATCATTTGACAAAGGGTGGGACAGAGGAGCGTACTATTAGGAAAGCCGCCTTCACGCTCGTCATTTACACCCGATCGCCGAAAGAAGGTTAATTCTATAACTGTGAGCGCACTCCTTGCAGCCTGCGGCAAGGAGCTCCAATATTTTCGGACAGCGGATGTGAATCGATCCTGTTCGCCGGAGTTAGCTGCGGACTTGACGGGTGCCCGCTATACGAAGAGGGCTAAAAAAATGAAGGGAGGTGCAAAGATCTATGTCATCCAACGATGAGAAAGAAAAACTTCGCATTTCGCGACGAGCGTTTCTCAGGACAATGGGTATTGGTGCCGCAGCCTCGACCGCGGTTGCCACCGGCGTCCTTCAAGCGCCTTTGGCCGAATCCGCTGTGCCGCCGAAAGTTGAAGGACTCGATTATGTGCCTGTCGAGCTGAAAGTCAATGGCCGGCGCTACGCCTTAACCATCGAAACGCGCCGATCTCTGGCCGACGTCCTGCGCACCGAACTGGAGCTTACGGGAACCAAGATCGGCTGCAACCAGGGTGAGTGCGGGGCATGTACGGTAATCATCGACGGCCGCGCAATGTATAGCTGTTTGCTTCTAGCCGTCAACGTCCAGGGAAAAAACATCGAAACCATTGAAGGCTTGAGCCGGGGCGGCCGGCTCCACCCGCTGCAGAGCGCCTTTATCGAAAAGGATGCCTATCAGTGTGGCTGGTGCACGCCCGGACAGATCATGGCTTCCAAAGCGCTCCTTGACAAGAACAAGAACCCCACTCTTGCCGAGGTAAAGACGGCCGTGTCCGGGAACATCTGCCGATGCGCCGCTTACAACCACATCTTTGAAGCCGTTCTAGCTGCGGCCAAAAAGCTTTAAAGGAGGTGATCAAGTATGGCTGCTAG
>CAMYNR010000154.1:0-4989 GCA_947259715.1 uncultured Desulfuromonadales bacterium | reverse complement strand
CGTGGGGAAAGAACGAAACGCTCAAGCAGGTCGGCAAACGCATCCCGAAAAAGGTGGCCTGGGACAAGGTTACCGGCCAAGCCAAGTTTGCCTATGACATCCAGGTTTCGGGTATGCTTCACGCCCGTGTGCTGCGATCGCCCCACGCTAACGCTAAAATTCTCGACATCGACATCAGCGCTGCGGAACGACTTCCCGGCGTGCGCGCCATCCTGACTTATAAGAACGCCGGTAAACAGCGCTGGGATCGCCAACGGGCTGTCTTTAGGGACTACGTAAGACTGGTCGGCGACGAGGTGGCGGCGGTGGTTGCCGATACCGAGCTAATCGCCGGAGATGCCTTGCAGCTCATTAAAGTCAAATACGAAGCCCTGCCGCATGTCATCGACCTTGAGGAGGCTCTGCGGCCTGATGCACCGAAGGTTCAACCCTACGGAAATATCTGGCAAGACAAGCCCAGCATTTATGAACGGGGCGATATCCAGAAAGGTTTCAACGAGGCCGAGGTGGTTATCGAACACACCTACACCACCTCCGAACAGCATCACGCCTGCCTGGAAATGCACGGCTGCGTGGCAAATTGGGCAAACGACCAACTCACCGTGTGGGACAGCACCCAGGGTGTACATCTGGCAAGGGACTTACTGGCCCTGACACTGAACCTGCCGATCAGCAAAGTCCGCGTAATCAACCGGCATACCGGCGGCGGATTCGGCTCCAAGAACGGCATCAAGCAATATCACGTCATTGCCGCCATGTTGAGCCGCGAGACCGGACGACCCGTGCGCCTGTTCCTCAATCGCTCCGAGGTCTTTATGGTAACCTCACACCCGACCCACCGCCCACGCACGCGCCAGAAGATAAAGGCGGGCTTCAAGAACGGCGGCACCCTGACGGCAATCGATTACGAGGAATACGGACGGGGTGGCGCATGGAATGAGGGCAACATGCGCTGGGCTTCCAGAGCGGGAGACTCCATTAAAGAGCTCTATAAGTGCCCGAACGTGCGGTCGACCAACTACGCGGTGCACACCAACCTGTCCTCTCCCGGCGCCTGCCGCGGCCCCGGAAATACGGAGACGCTTTTCGCGCTTGAACAGTTCTTTGATGAAGCCGCCGTGCGCTTCAACATGGATCCCATCGAACTGCGCCTGAAAAACTTTGCCGAGATCCACCCGCTCACCAGCCAGCCTTATTTCAGCAACGGGCTAAAAGAAAGTTACGAAAAAGGATCTAATGCCTTTGGCTGGAAGCGCCAAAAACCCGGGTCGGTAAAAGACGGCACAAAGCGACGCGGCATCGGCATGGGCACGGTGCACTGGCATGGTACCAGCGGCGAGCCGAGCCAGGCCCTTGTTACCGTGTATCCGGAGGGCACCGTCGAAGTCAACGCCGGCATTGCCGATATAGGTGTCGGTGCGCCGGTCATCCTCGCACAAATAGCCGCCGAAGAGCTTCAGGTGCCTTTCGATAAGGTGCGTGTTGCCTACGGCGATTCGGCCGGCACACCCTATACCATCAACTCGAGCTATGGGAGCCGGACCACCTCGCTGGCCGGTCCGGCCGTCCGCATGGCCGCCGCAGATGCCAAGCAGCAGCTCATCCAAATTGCCGCTGAGGTCTTAAAAGTTTCGCCGGCCGATGTCCGGCTAAAGGATGGCGTCTTCATAACCAAGAGCGACCCCGCGAAACAGGCAAGCTTCAAAGAGGTCACCGGCCGGATGGGCTGGAGAAAGCGGCGACACCTGGTTATCGGCAAAGGCAAACAGGTAGATATTTTTGGCGCGCACTTTGTCGAGGTGGAGGTCGATACCGCTACCGGAAGCGTCCGTGTGTTGCGGGCGGTCCTTGCCCATGATTCCGGCCGCCCCATCAACGCCTTGACGTATGAAAGCCAGGTTCAGGGCGGATTTCTGATGGGCCTCGGGATGGCACTGTTTGAAGAGCGCATCATCGACGCCGAGACAGGCGTCCAGGTTAACGCCGATTATCACGGCTATTGCTGCCCGACCGCACTGGACGTGCCGGACCAAGTAACCGTCATCCCCATCGAGACACATGATTTGTCTACAAACATCAACGCGAAAGGTGTGGGTGAACCACCGACCGCCGGGGCCGGGGGCGCCATCGCCAATGCAATCTACAACGCGATTGGCGTGCGCATTCGCGACTATCCCATCACACCGAGCAAAGTTCTCCAGGCTCTGAAGGCGGCCGGCTGAAAAAAGGAGGTGAGCAACCATGCAAAGCTTTAAATGGATCAATGCAACCAGCGTTGCCGAGGTAAAGGAGATCTTGGCACAGCAAGGCGACAAGGCGCGTATCTTCGCCGGCGGCAGCGATTTGATGACCATGTTGAAAGAACGCCTCGATATGCCTGAATTGATTGTGTGCCTCGGAAATATAAAGACGTTGAAATACATCCGGGAGGAAAAGGATGGTGTTCGCATTGGGGCCATGACCGTCCTGGCCGATATCGTCGGGCACCCGACCCTCCTCCAAAAATACACGGCGCTCGCTCAAGCGGCCGAAGCGGTTGGATCCCCGCAAATCCGCAACATGGGCAGCATTGGTGGGAACCTCTGCCAGCGGCCACGTTGCTGGTATTTCCGCGGGCCGTTTATTTGTATCCGAAAAGGGGGCGATACCTGCTTTGCCGTCAATGGGGAGAACCGATACTACCACGCCATTCTGGAAGGTGCAGACTGTTTCATGGTGCATCCCTCGGACACGGCAGTGGCCCTGATTGCCCTGGATGCCGACATCATTATCGCCGGCGTGGGATATTGAAAAAGAAAACATCCTGGAGCCGGACGAGTTCATCACGGAGATCCGGATTCCAGCGACGGAAATCAACACCCGCAGTACCTTCCTGAAAACGCGCATCCGCGGGGCGTGGAATTTTGCCCTGGCCAGCGCGGCGGTACGAAGTACATCCAATAACGGTGTCTGCCAGGACGCCCGTGTGGCGCTGGGAGGGGTCGCCCCCCTGCCGCTGCGGGTCAACAAAGCTGAGCGTGCCCTGATAGGCAAAAAGATTACCTCAGATATTTTGCAGCAAGCTGCCGACCTCGCCACCAGCGGCGCCGAGCCTTTGACCATGAATCGCTACAAGGTAGATCTCACGGGCGCTCTCGTGAAGAAGGCGGTCCAAGCGGTTGTTTAAAAGTCATAACGGTCGTGCAGAGCGTGCTTAACGAACAGGCTAAATTAGTAAGTCTAAAGCATGCCAAGATTAGCACGATGAGACCAACTCCTATGTCACCCGAATTGGTTCATCCTGCCAAAAGCCTAACTTCAGACCTCGTCATTCGGCTTGGGAAATTGGCTGTGACTCTTTAACTGTTGTGGGATTGCATGAAATTTGGACACTGGCACTCAGGTTTCAGGTGTCGGGTGTCAGCCCAGCCGCTGGCCTGAAAAGTTTACCCGCCTCAGGAGGGCGGCCAGTCTAATCGAAAAAGAAACTTCGTGATTTCGTAGGGCGGGCAACCGTGCCCGCCGGCTTCGGATCATCGCGTATCCGGGAATATGGTCGGCACGGTGGCCGACCCTACTTAATTTTATTCATGAAATCGACATTGAATTTCATGAAGTTTCATACAAGGTGTCAGTGGTGAAACGCGAGAGCCGGCCTGAAACCCGAAACCTGAAACCCTTGCTCGAAGAAGATTTCATCACGCCCGATAATGTCCCAAAAAAAGAGCTATTTTCAAAGTAAATTACGTGGTCTTAAATTGGGGAAACAGGTGGTAAATGAAGCCTAAAAATCTAATTGTATTTGACATGGACGGCGTCATCATAGACGTCTCCAATTCATATCGGGATGTGGTACGGCAAACGACCAGACAATTTTTCGGCCCGGCGGCGGCAGCGGAACAATTGCCAGAGCCTCTCTTCGAGCTTTCTGATCTTGCGGCTGTCAAGCAGAGCGGGGGGCTGAACAACGATTGGGATCTCACCTGCTCAGTCATTAATTTGCTGTATTCATTGACAGAAAAACCTGCCATCCACAAAGGCGAAAACCCCTGGATAAGATACCGCGAAACGATAAGCCGATGCGATGTCACCGTCATTGCCGAATATTTAAACGCAACTGTTGAGCCATTGGCATCTTTGCTCAAAGATAAAGGGAAACCGGAGGACAATTTTATTTCGGAGTCGTACGGGGGTGATGTCGGCAGCGGCAACATCATCAAACAAATCTTTCAGGAAATCTATTTAGGCCCGGAGCTTTTCAAATCTACCTATCATATCGAACCCAAAATTTACCGGGGAGAGGGATACATCCTGAGAGAAAAATTACTGCTTGTCCGGTCGACCCTGGCGGAACTTTCACGTGAAAATGTGCTGGCTATCGCTACCGGACGACCCAGATCGGAGGCGGAATATCCATTGAAACATTTTCATATAAAACAATTTTTCCCGGTGGTGTTAACCCTGGACGACTGTGTCAGCGAAGAAAAACGAATTTTCGCAGAAGAAGGCCGAACCGTTTCATTGAGCAAGCCGGATCCCTATATGCTGGATGCCATTGCGGCAGGTCACCGCAATACCGTCGACGGTTTTTTTTACATCGGGGATATGCCCGATGACATGCTGGCGGCCGCCCGTTCCCGGTTCGGCTTCAAAAGCATCGGCATTCTGATATCGGCCTCGGACAAATCCAGCCTGAAGAAAATTCTACAGCGAGCCGGGGCGGATTACATTGTTGAGGATTTCGAATCCCTAAAAAAAATCATCCTTTGACACCAAGAAAAACTGTCTTACAATCTAGTTCTAGTTTGTCATATTTATTTTTGTTTCAGCCCCTTGTTATAACATACTGATATAGCGGAATAAACGAATGCCTAAAGTGAGCTAAATTGCCTAAAATGACTAAAATTAAGGAAACGCTACGCGCTATCTCTTTTTATAAATTGATCGTTCAACCCAGAGGCTCTCGACGGGCAGAATACCACAATTTTAGCTCATTTTAGTTCATTTTAA
>CAMYNR010000153.1 GCA_947259715.1 uncultured Desulfuromonadales bacterium | reverse complement strand
GTCGCCGGGATCGGTGCGTTTGGGAACCAGCATTTCGTAGGCCAGACGAAACTTGCCCGGCCAGGAGATCAGTTTCGACTGCAGAAAGGAGGGGCCATTTTCAGGCAGCCGGTGCAGGGTTTTATCGGCATAGATGAAACGCTTGCGGGCATTATCATCGGAACCCAGCAACTGCTCACTGATGCCCAGCGAACGGCAGAGATCGAGAGTCATCGGCTTATTATCAAGAAAACCGTTTGGCCCCCATTCGCAGAGGTAGCCCTGTTCCTGAATCGACCAGATCTTACCGCCGGTGCGCGACTGCTTTTCCAGGACCAGAGTTTCCACATCCAGCTCCGCCCGGCGGGCCAGCTGTTCGACGGCATAGGCCGTCGCCAGGCCGGAAATTCCGCCACCAATAATTACCACTCGGGCCATTTATTACTCCTGAACAGAAAGAGGCAGTCTTCGTGAAGCATTGCTAATCAGGCGAGAATACTAGCCTGTATACCAAACCCCGTCAAGCAAGCAGATGGTAAAAGATATCTTCAAGACAGCTTCTACTTGACGCTTGTTTAAACGATTTTTATAGTGTTTCTTCAGTTCAAACTTGAAGAGGAGTTTTTTGCATGGCCAAAGATTACTACTCCACGCTCGGCGTCGAGCGTAGCGCAGATGCTGCAGCAATAAAAAAAGCCTATCGTAAGCTCGCGCAAAAATATCATCCGGACAAAAATCCTAACGATAAAGCAGCAGAAGAGAAGTTCAAGCAGGTGACCGAAGCCTACGCGGTGCTCTCCGATCCAGAAAAGCGCAAACAGTACGATCAGTTTGGTGACAGCGGTTTTCACCAGCGCTTCAGCCAGGAAGATATCTTCCGCAACATGGATCTGGGCGATATTTTTGGCAGCTTTGGTGGCGCCGGCGGCGAAGACCTGTTCAGCCAGTTGTTCGGCGGCGGTCAGGCCCGCAGCCCGCGCCGGCCCAGCAAGGGACAGGATTATTCGATGCAGATCAGCATCCCCTTCCGGCTGGCGGTGCAGGGCGGCGAAAGGCGGATCGATTATCGCAGTAACGGCAAGGTCGAACAGATCAAGGTGCGCATCCCTGCAGGGATCGAGTCAGGCGCCAAACTGCGGGTCGGCGGCAAAGGGGGCACCAGCATGGCTGGCGGTCAGGCCGGCGATCTCTACCTGCAGGTCGATGTCGAAGCGGATCCGCTTTTCAGCCGCGAGGGCAATGATCTGCTGGTGCGGGTGGAGGTTCCCTTCAGCGGCATCTGCCTGGGCACCACCGTCGATGTACCAACCCTAGACAGTCCCAAGCGGATCAAAGTCCCAGCCGGCCTGCAACCGGGACAGAAAATCCGTTTGCGGGGATTTGGCGTAGCAGCCTCCGGCAGAAGACCGGCCGGAGATCTTTATGCCATCATCGAGGTCGCCGTTCCCAAGACCCTGACCGATGAGCAGCGTGAATTGATCAATAACCTGCAGAATGCTGGCCTGTAAAATCTCAACTTAATGATTTTCTACACTTCCGGAGCAAACTGCCGCAACCAGCGGCAGTTCGGGGGGACAGCGCCTCGCCGGCGGTATGCCGCCGGCATTTCACTTGCATGAAAAAGCCCAGGCAGGCTATAGTGCGCCGTTAATCGGAAAACCTTTGAGGGCTAACGTGACTGAACGTTCAACTCTGATCAACATACTGCTACTGACCATTTTAGCCGGCGTTTTTCTCACCAGCGGCGGCCTTCAATGCGCTGTTGATTGCCTGACCCCGGGAGTGGGTCAGCAGGCTAATGCCATTCGGGTCGCCGACTGTCATTTCGTCAGCACGCCGCAACAGGCGGTCGAAGCCTGCCTTAACAAGGCCTGTCACCAGAGCAGTCCGCTCTATGGCAGCCTTGGTGGTCCGGTTTTCAGTGGCCTGCAGAGCCAGGTGCAGCCGCTGGCCAACGCACCGCAGCAGCCGACCCCCCAATCTCGCGCCGCCAGCAATGATCTCAGCCCGCTGCCTCCACTGATCGCCAAACTGACCGCGACTCCACCAGAGATCCATACCATTTCCCAACAGCAGCTCAGCTTGCGCAGTACCGTTCTTCTGAATTGAGAGTTCCGCCAGGACCAGGTTGACCTCGGCCAGCGGCGCTGGCTATAGTTACCAAATCTGTCATTTTTCACCCAGTGACAGATTCATTCAGGAGAATATTGCCTTGACTGAGAACATTACCGATACTCCAGCGAAAGAAAACCATGCGGATAAAATCTGGGATTTTTTCTGCTCCCTGAAACTCACCATTATCATCCTGCTGCTGCTGGCAGTCACCTCGATCATCGGGACCGTTATCCAGCAGAACGCGCCAGCCGCTGAATACATTCGTGAATACGGCGAAGCGAACTACAAGCTGTTTCAAACCCTGCAGTTCACCGACATGTACCATTCCTGGTGGTTTGTCGGCCTGCTGGCACTGTTCAGCATTAACCTGATCTGCTGTTCGATCAAACATTTTCCGCGGGTCTGGAAATTTGTCAAAGAACCGACCCTGGTGCCAAGTGCCGGCATCCTGAAGAATTCCCCTAACCGCCTGGAAGTGACCAGCAAGGAGAGCCGCCAAGTGCTCAACACCCGGCTGCAGAACTTCCTGAAGAAAGACTTCACTGCAGCAACCGAAACCGAACAGGATGGAAAAACCTACCTGTTTGCGCAAAAAGGGATCTTCTCCAGGTTTGGCGCCTACACCACCCACCTGTCGATTCTGATCATCATGGCCGGCGCCATTATCGGCAACGTCTGGGGCTATAAAGCGGTGGTTAATATCGTTGAGGGTACCAGCACCGACCAGGTCTGGTTGCGCTCCAACAGCCAGCCGGTCAAGCTAGGCTTCACGGTGCGCTGTGATAATTTTGATGTCAGCTACTATGGCAACTCACGACGCCCCAAAGATTACAACAGCGATCTGGTGGTACTGGAAAATGGCCAGGAGATTCTGCGCAAGCGAATCGAGGTCAATGATCCGCTGACCTACAAAGGTATCACCTTCTATCAATCCAGCTACGGCCCGGCCGGCTCAGGCTTCTTTAAAATGAAGGTTACCGAGAATGCCAGCGGCAAGGTGATGAATCTGAGCGCGCGGATGGGTGAGCAGGTCAAGCTGCCAGGCGGTTACGCCTTCGCGATCAGCGACTTTACCGACAGCGGTCGCTTCGGGCCGGCGGCCCGGGTGCATGTCAAGACCCCCGAAGGCAGAAACGGCACTCCGTTCATGGTGCTGAAGGATTACCCCGACTTTGACGTCCGCCGTGGCGGCCAGTTCAGCTTCACCCTGCTCAGCTATGAGCAGCCGCAATTTACCGGCCTGCAGGTCGCCAAAGATCCAGGCGTCGAAATTGTCTGGCTCGGCTGCTTCCTGATGGTCTTCGGTTCCATGGCCGCATTCTTCTTCTCCCATCGACGCATCTGGGTCTGTCTGGAAGATGAGGGCGGAAAAACCAAAGTGACTATTGCCGCGAATGCCCACCGCAACCAGGCCGGCTTTTCCCTGGCCTTCGACGAAATGAAGCAGAAGCTGGAAGCGGCAATCGAAAACAAATCCCCAGTGAAGGAGGGATAAAAAAATGGATAGTGGACAACTCTTTAACATCACGACCATCGCCTATTTTGCCGGCATGGTTCTGTTCTTCGCTTACCTGGCCACCAAGAATCGCACCGTCGCCTTCGTGGCCAATCTGGTGACCTTTGTCGGCTTTCTGTTCAATACTGCGGCCCTGGGGATGCGCTGGTACGAATCCTACCAGATCCTCGGTGAGGACGGCCGGGCCCCCCTGACCAACCTCTACGAATCGGTGGTCTTTTTCGCCTGGACCATCGTCCTGATCTATCTGCTTATCGACCTGAAATACAAGCAGCGCGCGGTCGGTGCCTTTGTCATGCCCTTCGCCCTGTTCAGTATGCTCGGTGCCCAGATGTGGCTCAATGCCGGCATCGACCCGCTGGTTCCTGCGTTGCAGAGTAACTGGCTGACCTACCATGTCATCACCTGCTTCCTCGGCTACGCCGCCTTCGCGGTCGCCTGCGGGGTGTCGATCATGTATCTGATCAAGATCGGCAAGGAAGAGAAACAAGAGGGCAATGAGCAGATGACCGGCCTTCTCAGCGTTTTCCCAAGCTGCCGGATTCTCGATGACATCAACTATCGGGCGATCATGATCGGCTTTCCCCTGCTGACCCTGGGAATCATCACCGGTGCCGCCTGGGCCAACTACGCCTGGGGAACCTACTGGAGCTGGGACCCGAAGGAAACCTGGAGCCTGATCGTCTGGTTCATTTACGCCGCCTTTCTGCATGCCCGTTTCACCCGAGGCTGGGTCGGCCGGCGGGCAGCCTGGCTGTCGATCATCGGCTTCGCCGCGACCCTCTTCTGCTACCTGGGGGTCAACCTGGTCCTTTCCGGCCTGCACTCCTACGGCGGGTCCTGATCAACGAGCATAAACCGCTTAAGATAGTTTGACAGGATAAAAAAGGCTGCCCCAGATCGGGCAGCCTTTTTTTATCGAATCCATGTCTAAACACAGTCGTTTGGATATGCACTCGGCTCAAAAAAGCGGTGGACCGGGCTCAGACCAGTGGAGGGAAGAACATATCCAGACAAAGTTTATTGTAGAGCCGGAGAGGTCACAGAGCTTCGCAGAGATACTCAATCAGTCCGCCTCCGCCCCTGCCTATGCTTCCCCTAAAAAAAACCGTCAGAACGCGAGGGATGACCGGACGCTACAGAAAGCGACTGGCGAACTCTGCCGCACTGACCGGCTTGCTGAACAAGAACCCCTGGAACTGATCACAATGACGCTCCTGCAGAAAGTGCCGCTGGAATTCATTCTCCACCCCTTCGGCAACCACTTGCAGCTCAAGGGAATGCGCCATGACAACAATCGCCTCAACAATTGTCGCATCGTTCTGATCAGATTCGAGATCATTGACAAAGGAACGGTCGATCTTCAAGGTATCGATGGGGAAGCGGGTCAAGTAGCTCAGGGATGAATAGCCGGTGCCAAAATCATCGATGGCCAGGCTGACTCCCAAGTCTTTCAGCTGCTGCAGCAGTTCGATGGTATTTTCAACCGTTTCCATCAACATGCTTTCGGTCAACTCCAGCTCCAGCAGAGCCGGATCCAGGCCGGTTTTTTCCAGGACCTCGGCAACCATCGGAACCAGATCGGGCTGCTTGAGTTGGCGGCCGGACAGGTTGACGGCTATTTTCAGCGGCTGATCCGACTGCGTCAGCCAGGCCTTCAGCTGTTCACAGGCGGTCTGTAAAATCCAGCGGCCCAGCGGCACAATCAATCCCGATTCCTCGGCAATCGGAATGAATCGAGCCGGAGAAACCATACCCAGCTCCTGGTTTTCCCAACGAACCAGCGCCTCCATCCCGCAGACCTGATTGGTGCGCATATCGATCTTGGGCTGGTAAACCAGGGCGAACCCCTTTTTGTTTTCGATATCGGCGCGCAGGCGATTTTCCAGAACCAACCGATCCCGGGCTGATTGATTCATCTCCTCGGAATAAAAATAATAGGAGTTCCGCCCCTTCTCCTTGGCATGATACATCGCCACATCGGCATGCCGCAGCAGGGTATCGACATCCTTGCCATCATCGGGGTAGAGGGCGATGCCGAGGCTGGCCGGAGTGACGACCTCCTGATGGCCCAGCAGAAAGGGTTTGCTCATATCTTCGATAATCCGCCGGGCGATCAGGGCTGCATCCTCGGCGCAGCGCAGCCTTGGCAACAGGACGATAAACTCATCGCCGCCAAGTCGCGCCAGCATCTGTTCCTGCTCTGCTGGCCTGGCAGTACCATCCTCCGGTCGGCTGATAGTGTCGGAACGCCGCAGACAGTCCTTCAAGCGCTCGGCAGCACTTTGCAACAGCTGGTCACCAACCGAATGCCCCAGGGTGTCATTGACCACCTTGAAATGATCCAGATCGAGAAACATCAAGCCGAAAAAGAACCCGTCGTGAAAATCACGCTCTGCCATGAGCAAACTCTTGTCCAACCGATTGCGCAGCAGGGTCCGGTTGGGCAATCCGGTCAAGGTATCGTAATAGGCCAGGCGAGCGATTTTCTTTTCGGCACGCTTTTGCTCGGAAATATCCTTAAAAATGCAGACGAAAAAATCGTCCGCCGCATTTTCCGAATGGGCGCTGGAAAACAAAACTGGCAGGTTTTTTTTCTGCCTGAGCTGAATCTCTGTTTCAAAATTGCTTAAATTCTCTGCCCGAAACAGTTCCTGCAACTTATCCGGCTCAGCCAGGGGGCTTGCTGGAGCGAAAAAACAATGCAAAAACTGCCCGACCAAATCGACTTCGGTTATCCCAAACAGGTCCTGAGCTGCAGGGTTGGTCTTGATGATCTGTCCATTTTTGTCGACAAAAACCAGAGGATCGATGACGGAACAGAGCATCAGATCGAGAGAGTCTCTTGCCCGGCCGGTCTGAACCAGACGCTCGGTCAGCAGATTGACCGCCCCAGCCAGGTCCTCCAGCTCATCCCCCGATTTCAGGGAAACCCGCTGATCCAGCTTCCCCTCAGCCAGACGCTGGGTCTGCCGCTTGATTTTACCGATATTCTCCAACAGTGGCCGGCCCAGAAAATAGGCCCAGATGGTGCCGACCAGCAGACCAGCTAAGGCGATCAACACACCGTAATGGGAGAGTTGCCTGAGCAATTGCCGAAAATTGCTCTTCGGTAAAACCGCCAACGCCGCCAGAGGCTGTTCCGGAAGGCCGGCGAAAGCATAATAACTCTCCACGTCATCGACCAGGCCTTCAGCGAAACCCACCCGGTTGGTCCCGGAGAATCCAGTAACGGCTCTCAATTGCTCCCCTCCGCTGAACAGCGGCAGGAAGATGCGTTCAGGGCTGGGATGCAGCAGAATGCGACCATGTTCGTCGATGAGGATCTGCTTGACGGCATCCTCGACGTGGCGGGAGCTGAAACATTTGATAAAGCTCGGCAAGGGAATGGTCGCCTGAAGACCACCGTATCTCTGGGCGGCAGTGGCATCAGTCAGGACCAGCGTGAATATCAGGGCGGGAGCGGTAAAATCGGGATCTGCCTCGGTGATCGTCACAACCACCTGGTTGGGCCGTGCAAGCGCCTCCTGAAAAGCCTGGCTGCGCCCCTGATCAACCAGTTCGACCCTTTCCCTGCCGGTCACGATCTTCAGCAGCTCTTCCCCGGCAGGGCTGAGATAGGAAATTTTAGGAAAACTGGAGGTATAACGGCGCAGCTCAGCTAAAAAAGGAGCAGGATCGGCGGCGGGATCGGTCAGACTGTGACCAGAAAAACAATCGATTTTTTCCAGCTCATTGGTCAAACCTTCGATCAGCTGTCCGGCCTCAACGGCCTGACTGCGCGCATGCGCCTCCAGCTTTTCCCGTTGCAGCTCTTGATAAAAACCGACCAGAAAATACAGACTGAACGCAGAGAGCAGCACCAGCGGCAGCAGAATCGAAACCACCTGAATCTTCATAAAGCGAAAACGGATCGATTTCAGCTTGGGAGCTGTTTTCATGAAGCCTTGCCTTGTTGAATGCAATCGAGGCGAAAATAAAAACATTCTCACTATAGCGGAAATCGGTGCAGCAGGCGAGGCTTTATTAGTTTTTTATTATTTTTTTTCTACAATCTCTTAAAAAGGTAACAGCTTCATTGTCGGATGGCCCTACCTGATCTTACTTTGTGTCTTGCACTGCCCTGAAGAGCAGCTAACCGAAACAATCACTGCGATACATCATCGCCAAGCGTCCGCGGCTGGCCAGACAGTCAGGACAAAGTTCACCTGAATCGCCATAATCCTCCTCAGCCAGCAGCTGGCCGGCGATTTGCGCCGGCTCGGTCAATGGCCGTTCCGGGTCGAATGTTTTTTGGCAGAGCAAACAGTCTCTCAGCATAGCTTCTCCTCAACCAGCGCCGCCATGGCAGCGAGAAAATCGCCGTGATCATTCAACGAAGGGGCGCGATGAAAATGCTGGAATCCGGACTTGGCGGCCAGATTCCGGTACTCGATATCTATCTCTTCCAGGGTTTCGATATGGTCGGAGACAAACGAGATCGGCACCATCAGCAAGGCTTGGTGGCCGGCATCGCCGAGCTGCCTGATCCGCTCCTCAGTGCCGGGCTCCATCCACTGCACCGGGCCGCTGCGGCTCTGATAGGCGATGCTCCAGGCGTAGGGACCGACCCGCTTCATCACCTCAAGGGCGGTGGTTTCGACATGCTCCTGGTAGGGGTCGCCGCGGTCGATAAATTTCTGTGGCAGGGCGTGGGCGGAAAAGAGGATCTGCACCTCATCTCGCAGCAGCTCGTGAAAAAATTCCAACCCCTCTTTGACGCGGTTGGCTAAGGAATCGAGATAGCCCGGCCAGTCATACCAGTCTTCGATCAGCTGATAGTCGAGTCGCGGGTGGATTTTCGCTGCCGTGCGCTTGAAGTCATTGACGCTGCTGCCGGTGGTTGCGCCGGTGTAATGCGGATACATTGACAAAACCACCGCTTTTTCGATTCCCGCGGCCCTGATCTCCTCCAGAACCTCGGTTGCCCGCGGCTGCCAGTAGCGCATGATCACAAACGGCTCAACCTGCTCAAGTCGCTGAGCGATCCCGCGGGCTTGCTTCTGGGTCCATTCAAGCAAAGGCGATTTGCCGCCGATGGTGCGATAATTTTCGACCACTTTTTTGGCCCGAAAATGGGAAATCAGTCTGGCGAAGGGTTTCTGCAGCAAAGCGCCGGCGGGCAGCTGGATCAGCTCCCGGTCGGAAAACAGGTTGTAGAGGAAGGGCTTGACCGCTTCTAGCGAATCGGGGCCACCCATGTTGAGGAGGATTAAAGCAGTTGGTTTCTCATTTGAGGCCATTTTAAACCCTTTTAGAAACCCGGGGTTGCGTCCCCGGACGCCGCCTTACTCTTTTGTCTTGCCACAAAAGAGTCAGCAGAAAAAGGCACCCCGCTCCTTGCCCGCCTTTGGCGGGTTCCCTTCACTCCGCAGTCAATTGAAGCGCTCGCAAAACTCGGCTTCGCCTCAAACATTCCTCGCTTTATCTTCAATTGACTGTTCCGTTCCGGCAGCGTCACAGGGGACCTGAACGAAAGGGGCAGAATCAGATTCTGCCCCTTGGGTTTTGCGGATCATCTATCCAAGGCACAGCAAAAAGTTCTGTGGCAAGGCTTGCTCAATTTCTGAAGTGAGGCCTAGCAGCGCTAGGTCGCAGCGCCAGAAATTGAGCATAACGCCGCCACAGGGCTTTTGGCGAAGCCCTTACTTCTGACTCAACCGGTGGACGCATTCAACCATGTGAATGGCATTCTCCGGAGGCACGGTCGGCAGGATGCCGTGACCGAGGTTGAAGATGAAGCCGGGGCGATCGGCGTTCTCGTCGAGGATTCGTTGCACTTCACGCTCGATATGATCCTTGGGCGCATAGAGCACGGTCGGATCGAGGTTACCCTGCACAGCGATGTCGGGGCCGAGCAGATCGCGCGCCTTGCCGAGGTTGACATGCCAGTCGAGGCCCAGCACGTCGGCGCCGGCTTCCTTAACCAGTTCAAGCATGGTGCCGCCGTTCTTGACGAAGTAGATGATCGGAATGCCGTCCCGGTTGAGGCCGTCGATCAGCTGCTTGACGTAGGGCAGGATGTAGCGCTCGAAATCGTGGGGCGCCAACAGGCCACCCCAGGTGTCGAAGATCTGTATCGCCTGGGCGCCGGCTTCGATCTGCATGTTCAGATAGCGCCGGTCCATCTCGGTAACCTTCTGCATCAGCGCATCATAAAGGGGAAAGTCGGAATACATGATCTGCTTGAGGCTGGCGAAATCCTTGCTGCCCTTGCCTTCCACCATGTAGCAGGCCAGGGTGAAGGGGGCGCCGCCAAAGCCGATCAACGGCACGCGGTTTTCAAAGGCCACCCGCAGCCGCTTGATGATCTCCGGCACGTAGGAGACAGCTTGCGCCATATCCTCTGGCACCACCAGGGCATCGACATCAGCGGCGGTGCGGATCGGGTTTTCGAAAACCGGGCCCGGAACGAAATCGAGCTTCATTCCCATCGGCTCGATGGGAGTCAGAATATCGGAGAACAGGATCGCCGCATCGGCGTCCAAAATATCGATCGGCTGGATGGTCACCTCGGCAGCCCGCGCCGGATCCTTGCACAGGTCGAGAAAGGTGCCGCCGCCCTTGGCGCGGACATCCTTGTAGCACTGCAGGTAGCGGCCAGCCTGGCGCATCAACCAGACGGGAACACGATCGACAGGTTGGCACCAGCAGGCTTTTAGAAAGTTGTATTCGGTGGACATCGGTTTCATATCTCCTGTTAAAAAATTCAAAACGTAGGGGCGAATCTTG
>CAMYNR010000152.1 GCA_947259715.1 uncultured Desulfuromonadales bacterium | reverse complement strand
CTCCATGTAACGGGTGTTTTGCTGGGCCCGGAACTTGTAGCCGACGAAGAGGTCGCGCAGGGCCACCGCATAGGGCAGATCGAGGCGCATCTTGGGGGCCGGCGGCGCCGTCGGGGGGACGGTCGACAGGGCGATCTGGTCCGCTGCCATCCCGGCAGCGCGCGAATAGGCCGTGTTGATCGCATGCTGTACGAACAGTTCCGGCGTTACCTTCCATGCCTGCTTGGCCGTGGCGTTTGCATTATGTGCGCCATCGAGCTGCAAGAGGCCCGCCTCCGCCATCACCCTCTTGGCCTCGGCGGCATCGACGAAGGAGCGGTGCATATTGATATCCCGGTACAGCACGTTGTACTGCGGGTCCTGGTGGGCGCCGTTCACGCCTTCCTCGGCGAACAGCACGGCGATTTCGGGGCCGGCGAGACCGGAGACATAGGAATGGAAGTTGATGGGCCTGCCGACTTCGTCCTCAATGGCGTCGAGCGCTTTGCGGCTGGCGCGCAGCTGCTTGCGTGTGATGGGGATGCCGCCGACGCCTTCGGGTGTGCCCTCGATCAGGCCGTCGATGTGCGACTGTCCGGTGGTGCGGATGACCATGATGTGATCGGCGCCATGCCAAGCCGCCATGCGCATGCGGCGCAGATCGTCCTCGAAGCAGCCGGACGCAATCTCGGTGGTGATGACGAAATCGCACTGCGGATCAATGTCGTCGAAATGACGGGCGGCAGGCAGGGGAACCGAGTTCTTGAGCCCCTTCGAGGTATCCTTCAGCATAAAGGGGCCGAACCGATTTTCGGCCACGCGATGACGCCAAGTCCAGCCTTTGCGCCGTGGGCGGTAGTTCTCCAGATCAATCAGGACTTCGGCGACGTCCAGCTTCTCCTCGGGGGTGAGCTTCATCGTATGAGCTCCTCCCAGTAACGTCCGTCGCGCAGCGCCGCACCCGCTTCGGTGACGCCGATCCCCTGTCGCTTCGCGAGTTCCAGGATCAGGCGTCCGGCGCCGTGGCCGAGAAGGCCGCGTTCGGCAAAGCTGGTGACGAGAGCCTTGGCTTCAATGCTGGAGAAGCCCATGCGCAAGAGCACCGACCTTTCGATAGACGGTGTCGTATGGCTGCGGGCCTCCGCGATGAGCGGCCGGATGATTTTTTCGACCAGCGCCCAAAAGTGGGCATGCAGTTCGTCGTCCGGCATGCCGCGTAGCCTGGCGCGGCGGACCTCGTAATCGTCGGCACGTTCAACGCGTCTCATGCAGCACCTCCAGCACATACGAGGGTGTGGTTCGGGTTTCCTCGGCGAGGAAGGCGATGTCGATATCGCTGACCTGCTCGCCCTCTGGCAGCATTGCGGCCGCGTTGCGCAGATAAGAGCGGCGCACATGGTCCAGGTCGATATCAACGACGGCCATTTGGGCAGGCTGCTTGGGAATGACGATGGCCTGGCCGGGTTTGTTGTCTCGCGGATCACCGCGCCGGACCTCGACTCCCATCTTTTTCGCCAAGTTAAGCTGGGCGATCGGATGCTTGCCGGCGCCCGTGTATTCGGTTTCCTGCACGACGACGATCTGGTCCCGGTCCATATCACGGGAGATCGCGAAAGCGGCGGCGAGCGAGGTGTTGCCGGCAGGGCCGCGCTCCAGCCCCTCCAACTCCGCCAGAACCTGGGTGGCGTAAAATACCTCGCCTTGGGTGACGGTGACAAAGCGGTCGATGTAGCGCAGGGCGCGCGCGGCATTGCGCGGCACGTCGGCGCGGTCGGGCCAGGTGGTGAAGGGTATGGAAAAGCCGGTATGGCCGGTGGTGAAGGACTTGCGATTGAAGTCCCTGTCGGAGGCCATGTGCAGCCCCGCCAGATCGACGCTGGCGGCGACCATTTGCGTTGCCGTAGCGCCGGCCTTGATCAGGCCACGCGCCGTACCGGTCACGTTGCCACCGCCGGCGTGGGTCGTCAGCACGACGTCAGGGAAGCGGCCTGCCTGCTCCCTGGCCTGGAGAGCCAGCTCATAGCCGAGGGTCTCGATTCCCAGGATGGAGAACGGCGTATAGAGCGATGCATTGAAATAGCCCGTTTCCTTCAACACCAGAAGAAAGACGTAGAAGAGTTCGGGCCCGACGGAGAGGCGCATGACCTCGGCCCCGTAGGCCTCGCAGGCCCGGGTCTTTTCGGCGATCTCGGGCTGGGCGATAGCCCTGCTGTCGAAGGCTTCCTGCACGACGATGCAGCGCAACCCGGCCTTGGCCGCCTGCGATGCGACGGCGGCGCCATAGTTGCCG
>CAMYNR010000151.1 GCA_947259715.1 uncultured Desulfuromonadales bacterium | reverse complement strand
CAAGCGACTCCATCGACTATGCCGTCATGGAGAAAACCTCGGATGCGGTTGTCATTCCCCTGGATGCCGGCTGGAGCGATATTGGTTCCTGGTCAGCGCTGTGGGAGGTCGGCGAGAAATCCTCCGCCGGCAATGTGGTTCGGGGAGATGTCTTACTCCAGGATACCAAAAACTGCTATCTACATGCCGGTAGCCGGATGATTGCCGGGGTTGGCATCAAGGACCTGGTCGTGGTTGAAACCGCCGACGCCGTCCTGGTCGCCGCTAAAAACCGGGTGCAGGATGTCAAAGAGATCGTCAACCAGCTGAAGCAGGAAAAGCGCAGCGAAGCCCTGTTGCATCGGCGGGTCAACCGTCCCTGGGGGGCTTACGAATGTGTCGATGTCGGTGAGCGCTTCCAGGTTAAGCGGATCACTGTGAAACCAGGCGCCAGCCTCTCTTTACAGCTTCACCATCACCGTTCCGAACATTGGGTTGTGGTCCATGGCACGGCAAGAATCGTTCGCGGTGAAGAAACCTTTCTGCTCACGGAAAACCAATCGACCTATATCCCGCTGGGTGTTATTCACCGTCTCGAAAATCCTGGCAATATCCCCCTGGAAATGATCGAGGTTCAATCAGGCAGTTACCTCGGCGAGGATGATATCGTCCGGACCGAAGATATCTATGGCCGGTGACGCGACGATCGTTTTTCCAACTTTTTACCTTCAGATTTATTTAAATCACCAGAGATGAGAGACCAATGACAGACTTGACCTGCTTCAAAGCCTACGACATCCGCGGCCAACTGGGAACTGAACTCACCAACGACATCGCCTACCGCATCGGCCGGGCCTACGCGCAGTATCTCACGCCGGAGAAAGTCATCGTCGGCCGCGATGTTCGCCTATCGAGCGAAGAACTCTGCAATGCCCTGGCCCGCGGCTTAATCGAAGGCGGAGTCAATGTCATTGATATCGGCCTGTGTGGCACCGAAGAGGTCTATCACGCCACCTTCAGCCAGAAGATGGATGGCGGCATCATGGTCACCGCCAGTCACAACCCGATGGACTACAACGGTATGAAACTGGTCCGTGAAGAATCGAAACCGATCAGCGGCGACAGCGGCCTCAACGAGATTCGCCGTCTGGCCGAAGCGGGTGAATTTTCAGCGGCAGAGCACCCAGGAACCCTTGAAACCCTCGACATGAAACCCAGCTACGTGCGCCATCTGCTTGGTTATATCGAAGCCTCTCAGCTTAAGCCGATGCGGATCGTCGTCAATGCCGGCAACGGCTGCGCCGGGCCGGTCCTCGACCTGCTCGAGGCCCAGCTGCCCTTTGAATTCATCCGCATCCATCATCAACCAGACGGTAATTTCCCCAACGGCATCCCCAATCCGCTGCTGCCGGAAAACAGATCGGCAACCGCCGACGCGGTCAAAAAGCATCAGGCTGATATCGGGCTGGCCTGGGATGGCGACTTTGATCGCTGCTTTTTCTTTGATGAACAGGGCGAATTTATCGAGGGCTATTATATCGTTGGGCTCCTCGCCGTCGCCCAGCTGGCCCTCAATCCCGGCGCCAAAATCATTCATGATCCGCGCCTGACCTGGAATACCGTCGAAATGGTCAAAGCCATGGGCGGGACCCCGGTGATGAGCAAAACCGGCCATGCCTTTATCAAGGAGCGGATGCGCCAGGAAGATGCCATCTACGGCGGAGAAATGAGCGCTCATCATTATTTTCGTGACTTCGCCTATTGCGACAGCGGCATGATCCCCTGGCTGCTGGTCGCCAGCCTGATGAGCCAGACCGGCAAGCCGCTCTCCGCCCTGGTCCGCGAACGGATGGCCGCCTTTCCCGCCAGCGGTGAAATCAACCGGCGTCTGGACGATCCTCAAGCGGCCATCGCCCGGGTCGAAGCCAGATACGGGCAAGCCGACGGCGCCATCGACCGCACCGATGGATTAAGCATCGACTTCCCCGACTGGCGATTCAACCTGCGTAGCTCCAACACCGAACCGGTGCTCAGATTGAACGTTGAATCCCGAGGTGAGGTTAAGTTGATGCAGGAAAAAACAGCTGAGCTGTTGGCGCTTATTGATGATAAGTAAGCAATGACCGAGATCAGGAAAAAAACGAGAACTGGCTCAACAGGTGCTAACACCTTTCGACCCAAATTCAAAACCTCTAAAGCATTTAGCCACAGAGAAAGTCAGAGAAGAGCAGAGAAAGGCCAGGCATCAGGCTTGGTTTACCCCTCTGACTTCCTCTGCAGTTCTCTGTGGCTAAAAATGGTCTTG
>CAMYNR010000150.1 GCA_947259715.1 uncultured Desulfuromonadales bacterium | reverse complement strand
GCGAACGAACTGTCGCGATACCTCAAATTCCATGTCTTCCGGACTAAGCCCCTCGAGCTCCAGCTCAAAAAGCCTGGAGCCGATACTGCCGATTCTGCTTCCTACGTTTGCGCCCATCGGCCCTCCAAACGCACCACCCACTGCACCACCGACAATGGGAAGGGCCTTTCTAGCGACTTTCTTCAGCCCGCGGCGAAGTGCACGGCCGGTACGGGAGCGAGCAAACTTGCGAACGCGGCGTCCTACCTTGCGTGCCCGCCTGATGAGCTTGCCGAGGAAGAGCTCGAGTTCCTCGTCGCTGGCAACCTCAAGCAGCTCAGTGGCCAACTCCATTTCCGTGGCTTCATCGAAGGGGACATCTGCCGCTTCGTATTCGAATTCATCTTCATATTCAAATTCACCTTCAAACTCTCCGGTTTCAAATTCATCTTCGTATTCAAATTCACCTTCAAACTCTCCGGTTTCGAATTCATCTTCGTATTCAAATTCATCCCCAAACTCCTCGGTTTCAAATTCAGCCATGGTGCGATCGATGTCGTGCATAAATTCCTCCTGTTGTTCTGCGAGGTTTAAATCACCCTGGTAAATGCGTTAGTTGTTTTTTTTGCAGACGGTGTGCCAGAGAGTAAGTCTTGTGATTTCAAGGGCTTGAAAATTGTAACCGCGAAGATTACTTCGGGAAAAGAAAGATGAACCTAAATATTACGAAGGGGATTTCGCAAGCAGTCAACCGTAGAACGTCTTTAAATATCCATGCGTACAGCTTGACTTCTCATTAAGCTTTGATAGGAGTTACTCATAGTCATAGAGACCGAATATCCCTAAAAACTGATTCCTCCGGAAGGGGGGCGGGAAGCGACAGGTCATGGATACAAAGAAGGCCGAGCTGACCGCAGGATCTCTATCCTGCGGTAACTCGGCCTTTGTTGTTCTGACTTTCTGGCAAATTCTTAAGGCAAAGGTGTTCCGGGATCTGTTTCTCCCAGATGCACCTTTTGGGTGGCGATTCACGATGAAACGAACCCATTCTTTACCACAAGAAGACTCTTTTAAAGTGTTTGCGGGAAAACAAAACCGGGCTTCAGTAACGATTCTTGTGGTCGATCCCGGGGAAGCTCGCTTTCTCGACGATCTTAAAGGACTGCTCGGTCAGTGTTCCCTGGTGCACCATAGGGAACACCAGGCGGCCTGGAAGCTTTTCCTGACCAATTCGGTTGATCTGGTTTTGCTTGATCACACCAGTAGATACCCCTGCTTTCAATTGCTTTCGCAATGCAAAATGAGTAAGCCGTCAATTCCTGTCATTGTGATGACCAATCAAGGGTCCGAAACCATTGCGGTTAAAGCTTTTCGCCTTGGCGCAAGGGACTATTTCACCAAACCTTTGCAACTCGATAAACTTCAGCTGGCATTGGGCAATATTCTGGGGGCTTGTCAGGCTGCGGAATCCTCCTCCTCTGCCTTATCGGTTGACAGTCTGGAATTGGCCTTTCAACACATCCACTCCCATTTCAAATCGCCCCTTTCCCTCGGTCAGGTCGCTGAAACGGCCGGAATGAGCGTCTCTTCCCTGGTTCGTGGTTTCAAAAAAAAGACCACCCTGACTTTTGTCGATTACATCAATTGTCTGCGCTTATCGCATGCCTGCAAATTGATAAAAGAATCCAAGCTTTCGCTACTCGAGATTGCCCTGACAAGTGGATTTAATAATCAGTCGCATTTCAATCGGGTATTCAAGAAAATCTATGGCTTGACGCCTGGAGAATATCGGCGGGCGACAACCGGAAAGAAGTAGAAACCCGCAATTGTTCCTGCCGTCTTCGATAGCTACTTGGTTGGGAGAGTCCTTTTTAGTGCCCTGGGAATTCAAGGGAAGCGGTTGAGCGCTTGACCGCCTGTTAATCTTCCCCTCCCTGGCAGCGCCTGAAAACTAGGATGAAAACCGTAAGCAATCTGTAACTTCAATCGGTTTAGGCTTTCGCAACACCGATTGGACATCGGCCTGCTGAGCGACCTGTTTGCCTGGGTTGCGGTGGGGAAAGGGGCTAAATCGAAGCCCATTACCGCGAACTTACTGGGGCAAAAAGACAAGAAGGGAAGGGCGTTATGACAAAAAGATCCTTATCTGGCAAAAAATTTCAACGGTACCTTTGGCTCTGGGTTGGAACGATTGTGCTGTGCTTTTTCTGGGGCGTCAATGCGCAAGCTCAGCAGACGCTCTCCGTGGAGCGCATGGCAACTCTGGAAAAAAATGTTCAAGGTTTTTCAGGCTTAAGGTCCACGCTGGCGGAAACTTCGCGGCCGATCAGAGTGCTGGCGATCTTATCGGAGAAAGCTGTCAGCGAGTCGGATTCAATTTCGCAGCCGGCCAAGTTGCGCGGCCTGAGTCAGGCGACCCTGGCGACAGCGGCGACCAAAACCACGCAGCTATTGCAGGCCAAAGGGGTGAGCAACATCAGCCCTATCGAAGGCCTGCCGCTGGTGACATTTCAGTTGAACGCCGACCAGCTGGCCGAGGTTGCGGAAAGTGGTCAGTTTGCTGCAGTCGTCGAGGATAAACTGGCGAAACCATACCTGGCATCTTCGGGGCCGGTGATGAATGTGGCAGCAGCGCAGGCGTTGGGAGCGCGGGGCGCCGGCCGAGCGGTGGCGGTTCTTGATACCGGTGTGGATATCGACCACCCCTTCCTGAATGGCCGCGTTGTTGAAGGGGCCTGCTACTCCTCGACTTTCGCACCCCATGGGTCGACCAGTCTCTGCCCCGGTGGGGCCACTTCAGCGACAACTTTAGCCTCCGGTAATCACTGCAGCGGAGTGAATGGCTGCGCACACGGTACTCACGTCGCCGGCATCGTCGCCGGTCGGCAAACCGCGTCGATCCCTTTTAATGGTGTGGCGCCGGATGCCGGGATCATGGCGGTACAGGTATTCTCCCGCTTCGATGATGTGCGCGGCGGACCGATGACCTGTGCCAGTGTCGGGACCTCCTCGCCCTGCATCCTCTCCTACACTTCGGACCAGATTCGCGGCCTGCAGCGGGTGCTGGATCGGGCGGCCGCGCGCAACATCGTCGCCGCCAACATGAGCCTGGGCGGCGGCAGTTTTGCCGGTGATTGCGACGCCACTGAGACCGCCACCAAAGGGGTCATCGATCTGCTGCGGGCGGCTGGCGTCGCCACGGTGATTGCCTCGGGTAATGAGAGTTTGAAAAATGCGGTGGGCGCTCCGGGCTGTATTTCCACCGCTGTTACAGTCAGCTCTACGACCGACTCCGACGCTATCTCAGGCTTCTCCAACATGTCGAGTACGGTCGATCTGCTGGCCATCGGCAGCAGCGTCGACTCTTCCGTTCCTGGCACCGGCACCGCCAATTTCAACGGCACCTCCATGGCCACGCCGCAGGTTGCCGGCGCTTTTGCTGCTCTGGCTTCATTACCGACCAACCCGGATATCGGCGCAATCGAGTTGGCTCTGGTTGACCATGGAGTCAGCGTGACCGACAGCAGGTCCGGCGGCTCGGTAACCAAAAATCGCATGAACCTCGAAGCGGCCGCGCTCGCCTTGGACTCAACACCACCCACGCCCACTCTGCCTCCGGAAGATTGTCTCAACCAAGACCCGGACAACCTCCGTCTGGTCAGTCGCGGCTGGTGGTTCTGGCGCACCTGGACCATCGTCGACGGCAATAGTCAACTCTTCTATTTCGGCCGCAACCAGAGCGAAGCGCGGGAGACGCTGGCGATTCTCAAACATTATAAGTTTGACCAGACCTGCTATGTCGGGCGGCCGGATCCTTCGATGCAGTACCTGAAAGTGAGCGGCAGCGTTCCGAGTGGTACAATGGGAGGTGAGGATTGCATCAACTTCAACCATGCCAATACCCAGATCGAGCCGGCCGGCAGCCAGTGGCGAATGGTCGACGGGAGTATGAGCATGCTGATGTTTCCGAATAAAACCGAAGCAGAACATGCCCTGGCTTTCGTCAAGCACTATCGCATGAACCGGCAGTGTTTTGTCGGGCGGCCCGATCCGTCTTTTACCTACTGGCTTGCTGAATGATTAATGCTCGGTAGGTGGGAGGGGAGACAAACGGTGGAGATTCTTGCCAGAATAGGAAATGACCCATGTTATTCAAGACCTATCAACTAATAGCCGTTTGTTTCCTGAGCCTTTTATTCGCTGGAACGGCGGCCTGTTCCTCTTCGAACCAGGTTGAAACAGCCACAAACGAGGCCAGTCGGGCAATGAGCGAACAAACCACAAAGGAAGACGCTGAGGTGAAGAAATATATCCTCACCGTCTTCACCGGAAAAGACAGCGTCGAGGCGGCCGCCAACAAACAGGCTGTGGTGGAGGCGTTGCAGAATGCCGGCGCAAAGAAAGTTGAAGCGCTGGAAAAGCTGCCGATCATTATGGTGACCGGCTCGCGCAAGTCGATCGACCAGGCCATGGAATCTGGCCTGGTCGAGTCTGTTCAGGTCGACGAAATTAAAGGGCTGTATTGACCTTTTGGGGCCTGCTGCAGATGGCGAAGCGGGGCTCTCTTTGGTCGCGATTAAATCTGGGTAGAGCTAAATGTCTCGCTTGCCCGCGGCATGTATCCCCAGCATGTAGCGATGTGGTCCGGGCACTCCGCTTGGGATGAACGCGATCTCGTCACCCGGGTAGAGGAGATGCTCCAGACCGTGAGCCCGGTTGTTGACGAAGACCCCTTCGATCTTATCGATCGGCAGCTTGAGGTCTTCGGCTACGGCCGCTGCGGTCCGGCCGCTTGTTGGCAACCAGATTTCAGCAGTGGTCGGCAAACCGCGTTCGCGGCGCAGACTGAAGAGATGGCCGAACAGGCGGACTCTGGTATTGGCAGGCTGGCTCATCGGCTTATTGCGCTGTTGCGGCCAGCGGCGGCGTCGCCGCTAAACTGGCGGCGATAATCAGCGATAATTTCCGCATGGTCGAAGCAGAGCGGCTGCGGTAGCGCGTCGAGGGGGAAGAGTTTCGCCTGGGCCGCATCGTCGCCGCCGCGCAGTTCACCCCGCCCTTCGGCAGTGAAGACCATGGAAATATTGTGCTGGCGAGGATCCCGCCCTGGCTCGGAGTAGGCGCGGAACTGGCGCAGCCCGGCCAATTCCAACCCGGTTTCTTCTTGGGCCTCGCGGGTCGCCGCAGTCTCCAGGCTCTCTCCGTAGTCGACAAACCCTCCCGGCAGAGCCCAGCCCCTGGGCTCGTTTTTCCGCTCGATGAGGACGATGCTGTCCCCCTGGCGGATAATGATGTCGACGGTGGGGAAGGGGTTGCGGTAGGTCATTCCCCGGGTTTGGCAGTTGGGGCAATTCAGGCCGTTTTCTGGCATATTCAGCTCATTGACTTTCAGTGTTGCAGGCATTGCCGCAGACCCACGCAGGGATCTTCCGGGAGGTCGCGGTCCTGCTGGCATGGTTCAGTTATGCAGGTGGTATTTTTTGATTTTCCGGTGCAGGGTGTTGCGGGCGATGCCGAGGATCTTCGCTGTCGCGGTCACGTTCCAGCGGTTTTCCTCGAGGGTCTTGCGGATGGTCTCCGCTTCCGATTCCCTGAGTGCCTGGTTCTGCGGGGTCTGTAACCCTCTTTTGCGCATGACGGTCAACAGCCTGTTCTCCAGCCCGCGCAGCGAGAGCAGCAGTTGGTTCAGTTCGTCGGGGCTCATCTCCAGCAGGTGTTCATCCCGGGAATGCTGCCGCCAGAAATCCTCGCCGGCGTTGCGCGGGGTTAATTGCTCCTGTCCGGTCGCTGAGGTCATCGCTTCCTGCGGCGCAACCAACGGGATGGGGGCTGTCAGCCGATTGGCGAGGTGCTTAAGGGTAATCATCTCCTCATCGCACAGAGCCACGGCCCGGCGCAGGACGTTTGCCAACTCACGGATATTGCCGGGCCAGCTGTAGATTTTTAATGCTTCAAGGGCTGAGGGATGCAGCTTCTTCTCGGGACTCTGCTGCCGGATCAGGAATTCGGCCAGGGGCTGGATGTCCGCTTGCCGCTCGGAAAGGGGCGGCAGCTGCAGACGGACCACGTTGAGCCGGTAGTAGAGGTCTTCACGGAAGGTCTTCTCCCGAATCGCTTCCTCCAGATCGACATTGGTGGCGGAGATGATCCGGACATCGGTGCGCAGCGGCTGTTCCCCGCCGATCCGGCAGAATTCCCCGGTTTCCAGGACGCGCAGCAATTTGACCTGGATGGACGGGCTGGCGTCGCCGATCTCGTCGAGGAACAGGGCGCCGCGGTGGGCCAGTTCAAAAATCCCGCGGCGCATCTGGCTGGCCCCGGTGAAGGCCCCCTTCTCATGACCGAACAGCTCGCTTTCGAGCAGATTTTCCGGCAGGGCCCCGCAGTTGACCGCGATAAACGGCTGCTCGGCGCGACCGGAAGCCGCGTGGATGAAGCGGGCCAAAACCTCTTTGCCGGAACCGGTGCTCCCCTGGATCAGCACGCTGATATTCTTGCTGGCCACCTTGTAGGCAAGCGAAACCAGGCGGCGCATCGATTGCGACTGCCCGACGAAGAAGCCGACCTGCTCAGCAATCTTCGCCCATTCCTCTTCGACCGGCTGCCCGCTGACCGCCTGTTGAGCATGCGCACCCGCCTTTGCGACCAATGTTTCGATCTCGCTGATGTCGTCAAACGGTTTCTCGACATAATCATAGGCGCCGAATTGGATCGCCTGCACCGCGGTATTGACCGTGCTGAAGCCGGTCATGATGATCACTTCACAGCTGGGTTGGGCCGCTTTGATCTGGCGCAGCAGGCTCAGTCCGTCGGTGTCCGGGAGTTTGAGGTCGACCATGGCGACAGAGAAGCGGTCGGTTTCGATCGCCCGGCTTGCTTCCTGCTGGTTGGTAGCGGTGACCACCTGGTAACCCTTGCGGGAGAGCAGGCGACTGAAGAAGTTGCAGACATCTATTTCGTCATCGATGATCAGAATGCGATTTTCAGGCAATGGTTTTTACCTCAGCTCAAGAGATGACTGGCTAGAAGATTCTTGCTCCACCGGCAGAACCAGGGAAAAGGTGCTCCCTTGGCCAGCCTGACTGGCCACTTTGATCGTTCCCCGGTGCGACTCGGCAATCCCGAGGCTGACCGACAGGCCGAGGCCGGTCCCCTTGGTGGCGTCTTTGCTGGTAAAGAAGGGGGTGAAAATCCGCGGCAGGTGCTCTTCGGCAATGCCGATGCCGTTGTCGTGAACCCCGATGATCGCCCACTTCTGCCCCTCCTTCTGGATGGCACGCGAGGAGAGGGTGATCACCTTCTCTGCCCGGTCGGATTCCTTCAGTGCATCCCGGGCGTTGAGGATCAAATTGGTCAGCACCTGCTGGATCTGTGGCGCATTGGCGATGACCGCCGGCAGTTCTTCGTCGAGGCGATCGACGATCTGGATCTGGCTGCGGTTGATCTGGTACTTGATCAGTCCGAGCACCCGGCGGGCCTCTTTGTTCAGGTCGGTTGTTGTCATCGGCGCCTGATCCTGCCGGGAGAAGGTGAGCAGGTTCTGGATGATACGTTTACAGCGCAGGCCGCAGTTAATAATGTCCTGCAGGCTTTCCCCGTCCTGTCCGGCAACCGTCTCCCGGGCCAGCATCTGCGCAGTACCGATGACCACGGTGATCGGGCTGTTCAGTTCGTGGGCAACGCCGGCGGCCATTTCACCCAGGGCGGCAAGCTTGGCGGAATGAACAAGCTGCGCTTCCATTTTGGTTTTTTCGGTGATGTCCTTAAGGATAATGGTTACCGCCGAGATCTGGTTGTCGTGATTGAAGACCGGGTAGTAGAAGGTTTCGATCAGGCGCCCGGAAGCGGTCTGCCAATTGCGCTGCATCGGCTGGCCGGTCTTTTTGATCTCTTCGATCGGACAGTCCAGGCAGGTCTGGTCGCGACCGTGCAGGCGGGCAAAGCATTTTTCCCCGGGCGAATCGGCCCAGTGGGGGCTGATGTCCGGTCCCAGGCGGTCATTGTGGCGCAATACATTACATTCGAGGTCGACCAGAAAAATCGGATCAGTGACCGCTTTAAAGGTCTCTTCCCATTCCCGGTTGGCGCGGGCCACCTGATTATAGAGACGGATATTCTGGATGCTGATGGCCATCTGGTCGGCAAGATGCTTGGTGAAATTGAGCTCGGCGGCAGAAAAACCGGCCTCGGTCGATCTGCCGATGACCAGGGCGCCGATAACTTCGGTTCGTTCAAAGATTGGGGCAATGGCGAGGGAGGTCAGGTTGCCCGGGTAGCGCGGATTTTTCCACGAGTAGGATGGCAGGCCGTTCTCGTAGGTAAAAATCGCTGCCTGTTTGGAGCGGATGACCTGCCAGGTCGGGGAATCATCAGGAAAGTCTTCGACCCGGAAATAGTCGTCGGGAGCGACTGCTTTCAGGCGCAGCAGGCCATTTTTGATTGTGACCAGGCCGAGAAAGGCGCAGGGGAGAGCTTGGGGGAGTCTGTTGAAGGTTCGATTGATGATGTCCTGAATCGACATGTCGATATTGATGTCGCGGGTCAGCTGATGAAGGATTTCCAGCCGGCTGTTCTGTTTGAGCGCCTCCTCGGTGGATTTCTTCAGCTCCACGTAATAATTGAGCTTCGACGAGTTGACCCCGGTCAGTTGCTCGAGCATTTTTTCCCGATTCTTCACTGTGAATTCCTTCTCCAGGGCGGGGATTAGAGCGCCTTGCGGAAGATGCTCTCGATATCCTGCAGCGTTGCTTCGCGGGGATTGGTGACCAGGCAGGCATCGTTGAGGGCATTTTTGCTCAAGGTGGAGATCATCTTTTGGGTGATCCCGAATTCCGCCAAGCCTTTCGCCAGGCCAATTCCTTCGAGGAGACCATTCACCGCTTCCAGCGACAGGGCGGCCGCAGCGGCCAGGTCCAGCCCCCGTAAATCCATGCCCATGGCACCGGCAAGCACCTTGAATTTTTCCGGCGCAGCGCTGAGATTGTACTCCATCACGTGCGGAAGAATCGACGCATTGGTCTCCCCGTGATGGTGGTCGAGCAGGCCGTCCACCTGATGGGTCATGGCGTGGGTCGCGCCAAGAATCGCGTTCGAAAAAGCGATCCCGGCAGAGAGGCTGGCCATGGCCATGTTGGTGTTGGCCGCGATGTCGTTACGGTTCTCGACCGCCGGCTTGAGGTTTTGAGCGATAAGTCGCACGGCGTGCAGGGCATGGATATCGGTGAGCGGTGTTGCCGCCAGGGAGACGTAGGACTCGATGCCATGCGTCAAGGCGTCAACCCCGGTTGCGGCGGCTAGGGCGCGGTCCTTGGTCTTGAGCAGCTCGGGATCGACGATGGCGATGTCGGGCACCAGGGATTTGGAGATGATCGACATCTTGAGCTTGCGTTGCGAGTCGACAATGATGGTGAACTGGCTGACTTCCGACCCCGCTCCGGCAGTGGTTGGAACCATGACCATCGGCGGCAGGGGATGGGTGATTTTGTTGATGCCCTCATAGTCACGCAGGGTTCCGCCGTTGGTCGCGAGCATGGCGACCGCCTTGGCCACGTCGGTCGGGCTGCCGCCGCCGACGGCGATGATCGCATCACATCCCGATTCCAGGTATTTTTCCAGTCCCTTGTTGACTTCATTATCCTTGGGATTGGTCGTCAGGTCAGAAAAGATCTCCGTCTCCAGTCCCGCCTTCTGGAGGTGGCCGATGGCGAGATCCCCCCAACCGGCAGCGAGGACGTCCGCATCGCTGACAACGAAGGCTTTGGATGCGCCGAGGCGCAGCGCGCTGTCGCCGATCTGGCTCAGGGAGCCGCAGCCGAAGATGATTTCCGGGGTTACGAACTTGCTGATATTCATGTTGTTGCTCCAACCTGGTGCGCAGAATTGTGGCCTGTTAATTGAGCTTTGCCCTGGTGATTCTCGCAGAATTCAGACCTGGTGTCCAAAACACTGGGCAGTTTCTTGGACCTCGACCCCTCCGGAATGTCGCGTGCCTTTTCGCCGTCCTGCTCTAAGAGCGGACTGCAGTGCACTTTCTCCGCACGGGTAAATAGAAAAATAGCGTATACAGCGCCTTTGCAAAACCCGTGCAAATTTCTTTTGGTAAAAACCGGGTGGAATTTTTCCGCAAAATCTCGCTGAAATAGTCCTAATGGTTGCCCCTGTGAACGCTGTTTTGTAGCTAGACTGGTGATTCGGGCAGGGACAAGATGATCCTCCTGGCTCTTGGGGGGGCGCAATGCCCGCAACGAGGTTGGCACGAGGAAGATCTTGTGACTGTTCCAGATTGGCGCAACCTGTTCTGTTTTGGGGCGAAAAGTAACTTTTCGGTGCGTTTGGGTTTTTGGGGGAGGCTGCTTCCTGCTGGAACAGATCGATCCAGAACGGGACGAAGTGTTCCGCTTTGTCTCGCCTGGCTGGCTGCCGGTCCGGGGCGGATTTAAATCGGTTCTAAGCAATAAAGCATTGTGTTTACAGTATGTTGTGGTGAAGTTTTAATGATTGGCATCCTTGTTGCTGATCTGTCGAACCGCTGTTTTAGTAAAGTTTCTAACTAGTTTCTGTCTGGAAACTGCCCTTTTTCACCAGCTCGGCGTCAATCAGCGCATTCGCTTGTGCGGCGTAAAGCACTACGCCTCCGCGCAAATGCTTGATTTCCTTGATCT
>CAMYNR010000149.1 GCA_947259715.1 uncultured Desulfuromonadales bacterium | reverse complement strand
GGAAATTGATCGAATTATCAATTGTTTGAATCCGCCTTATGATTTGATAGCTCAACTCCTTTACGGCTGTGGCTTGCGGCTGTTTGAATGCATGAAGCTGCGGGTTCAGGATCTTGATTTTTCAACCGGGATCCTTATTGTTCATGATGGAAAGGGCCAGAAAGATCGCTCTGTACCGCTGCCTGGTGCTTTGGAGGAGGCATTGCAAAAGCAATTAGCAGAGGTCGCGAAGTTATATGAGCAGGACTGTGCTGATCGGTTTGCCGGTGTCTTTTTAGACGGAAGGCTGGATAAAAAGTATCCGAATGCCGCGAGAGAATTTCCATGGCAATGGCTTTTCCCGGCCCGGACGTTGACCTTTCTACCCGAAGAGGGCCAGCATCGTCGTTACCACCTGCATGCCAGCCACGTTCAAAAGGCGATCAAAAAAGCTGTCTCCAAAGCGGCAATCCCAAAGCGGGCGTCGGCGCACACCTTGCGGCATAGTTTTGCCAGTCACCTGCTGCAGGCCAACTATGATATCCGAACCATTCAGCAATTGCTCGGGCATAGCGATCTGCGCACGACGATGATTTATACGCATACGGTGAAAAGTTCAACCATTCAAGAAGCTAAGAGCCCGCTGGATTTCTGATGAGCAAGCCAACGACTCAATCGGCAGCGATGAAATTACTTGAATTCCCCCATTCCCATTATTGTGAAAAAGCCCGCTGGGCATTGCAATATAAGGGACTTCAGTTCAAGGCGGTTGCCATTCTGCCTGGCTTGCATCTGCTCACGGTGCGCCGGCATGCGCCTCAGACCTTTGTCCCGGTCCTTCTTCTAAAGGAGAGGGTGGTGCAGGGGGCAGGGGAGATCATTGATTATCTTGAGGAGGTTTGTCCTTCTCCTGGGCTGACTCCTGCCGATTCAGAACTGGAGCTTTGCAGATTCTATGAAAAGGATTTAGCAGAACGCCTCGGCGTAACGATCCGGCAGATTCTCTACCAGCGCCTTTTGGCTTATCCCGATTTTATCCGCTACTGCTTCACCCAGAATATGCCAGGCTATAAGAAGGTCATTTTTCGGCTTCTGTATCCGGGGTTGAAAAAGGCGATGCATCAAAGATATGATGTTGTCCCTGCTGGCAATGCCACCCGAGCATCCGTTTCCCTGGGTGGAGATTCCGGATTTAACCTTGCAGGAATTTTACGCTGATTATGCCGAGCATCCGGCAATCCTATGGGCGCGCCAGATTTATAAAAACCACCGACGCGCAGCCCGGCCGGCTAGTGTCCCGTGTGGTTAGTCCTTTCAAGTAATTCTGAGCAATTTTGGCTGCTGGCAAGGCGCGTCGACGCAGGCCTAGCCAATGCTAAGCCGAGGAGAGGCAACGAAGCCAGCGGGCGAAAAGGCCAGAATTAATGGATGGAATTAACCGCACGGGACACTAGAGAAGAAAGCTGAGCAAGCCACCGCCAGGAGATATTCCTGTCGGTGGCCCTGTCGGTTTGAATGAGCGGTAATCGCGTTTACCGGGCATTACGGTCTTGCCCAACGCTAAACCGACAACTGATTCGCCAGCTTGGGAAACATCGGATTAATCGGCCGGCTGCCAGAGGAGATCACCTTTTCAAGATCGGTCAGGACAATCTTTGCTCCCTGAACGCCGACCATTTTCCCATCCTTGCCTTTCAATAAATTTTCCACCGCGGCCTGGCCGAAGCGGGCACCAAGGAGACGGTCATAAACTGAAGGCGAGCCGCCTCGCTGGTAGTGGCCGAGAACAACGACGCGGGTCTCGAAGCCGATGCGATCTTTGATCTGGTCGGCAATGTCCTGGGCTTTGCCGGCGCCTTCAGCGACCATGATGATTGAATTGCTGCGTCCCTCCTGATAGCGGCGGCGCAGATCGGTGCAGATATCATCAAGATCGTATGGCTCTTCAGGAATCAGGCTGTATTCCGCGCCGGCGGCAATGGTGGCGACCACCGCCAGGTAACCGCAGCCGCGACCCATGGTTTCGACGACGAAGGCGCGATCGTGGGATGAGGCGGTGTCTTTCAGGTTATCGACAGCGGTTATGATATTGTTTAAAGCAGTGTCCACGCCAAGCGACATATCTGTGAAGGGGATATCGTTATCGATCGAGGCCGGGATGCCGATCACCGAAATGCCCTGTTGAGCAATGGCGTGGGCCCCATTGAGGGTGCCGTCACCACCGATGGCGATAAGCCCCTCTACACCCAGGCCTTTCAGGTTTTCGCAGGCCAGCCGCAAGCCGGATTCGGTGCGCATTTCCTTACAGCGAGCGCTTTGCAGGAAAGTTCCGCCGCGCTGCAGAACATTGCTGACCGAGCGTGTGGTCAGCGATTCGTAAAGCCGGTCGATCAGGCCCTGATAGCCTTTTTGGATACCAAATACTTCGGCCCCCGAGGCCAGGCCGGCCCGGACCACGGCACGCACGGTGGCGTTCATGCCCGAACAGTCACCACCGCTGGTGAGCACTGCGATACGTTTCATTTGAGGTTGTCTCTCCAAAGAAGAAGGGGGATATTAACGAATGTTGCCGCATTTTTATAAAGAGAATTTAAGCAGCGCAGGAAACATTTGTCAAAACAATATCCTCTCTTGACGGCAACTGAATGAATGTTAGTGTTTACAAATATCTTTATTCATGAAATAAAATAGCCTCCAGCTTAACCTGCTTAGCTGAACTTCAGGATTTTCAAGAGGGGATCAAATGCCGAAAAATTCACCGATTCCGCAAATTTTACCGATCTACCCGATTAAGGAGCAGATCGTCTTTCCCTATATGGTCATCCCGGTGTTTTTCACCCGGGAAACCACGCCGATTATTGAAGAGGCGATGCGCGGGGATCAGTATCTCGGTACCGTGCACTGCCCGGGAGAGAGCGGTATTTGCAGCTACGATGAGCATCCGCGGATCGGCACCGTCTGCAGAATCAACCAATTGATCAAGTTTCCCAATGGTGGCGGCAAGGCCACCATCGAGGGATTACATCGCTTTGAAATGAAAGCACCCGTGACCGATGAACCCTGCCTTAAGGTCGCGATTGAGTTGATCAAGGAAGAGGAGAATAAGGGGCTGGTTTCCGATGCTCTGGTGCAGAGCGTCAATGCGTTGTTGAAGATCGCTCTGGCTTACGGTCGGCCGCTGCCGGAAGATGTCATTAAGATGATCGACCGGATTGAAGATCCCGGCCGGCTCGCCGACATGGTCACCGTGTACATGGGGGTCTCGACCGAAATCCAGCAGCAACTGCTCAGCACCTTTGATCCGATCGAACGACTGAAATCGGTCTATCTGCATCTGACCAGTGAGGTGCAGAAGATGCAGGTCAAGGGTGAAATCCAGACGGAAGTCAATAAACGTCTCGGGAGGTCGCAGAAGGAACATCTGCTGCGCGAACAGATGAAGCAGATTCAGCAGGAGCTCGGCGATCAGGATCCGCGCCAGGCCGAGATCAACGAACTGCGCGAGACGATCCGCAAGTCGGGGATGCCGGAAGAGATTCTTCAGGTGGCGGAAAAAGAACTGCGGCGGCTTGAGCAGATCAACCCGGCGTCGCCTGAATATACCGTGTCACGCACCTATCTCGACTATCTCTGTTCGACGCCATGGACCAAAGGGACCGAAGACAATCTGGATATCCGCAAGGCCGAGCAGGTGCTGGATGAAGATCACTACAACCTCAAAGAGGTCAAACAGCGGATTCTGGAATACCTGGCGGTGCGCTCGTTGCGGGACACTACCAAGGGGCCGATTCTTTGCTTTGTCGGGCCCCCGGGGGTCGGGAAAACCTCGCTGGGGCGCTCGATCGCCCGGGCCATGGGGCGAAAATTTATCCGTTTTTCCTTAGGCGGCATGAAAGACGAAGCGGAGATCCGCGGCCATCGGCGCACCTACATCGGGGCGCTGCCGGGGCGGGTGATTCAGGAGATCTGCCGCGCTGAATCGAACAACCCGGTCTTCATGCTTGATGAGGTCGATAAGATCGGCCAGGATTTTCGCGGCGATCCTTCCTCAGCGCTGCTGGAGGTCCTTGACCCTGAGCAGAATGACAGTTTCAAGGATCATTATCTCGATGTCCCTTTCGATCTTTCCAAGGTCATGTTCATTACCACGGCCAATATTCTCGATCCGATTCCTCACGCATTGAAGGATCGAATGGAGGTGATCCGACTCAGCGGCTACAGCGACGAAGATAAACAGCAGATCGCCTATAAATATCTGATTCCCAAGGAAATTGAAGAGAACGGCCTGAGCGACTTTCCGCTGGAGTTCGCCAGGGAGGCGGTGGCGAAGATTATTCATGATTACACCCGCGAGGCCGGGGTGCGGAACCTGGAGCGAAAAATCGCCGCCATCTGCCGTAAGGTGGCCAAGGAGATCACCCAGGGAGAATCCCCCCGCAAGCAGATCCAGGCCAGCGATGTCGAAGAGCTGCTTGGGCCTTGCGCTTATTTCATCGATGTTGCCAGCGAAGAAGACCGGGTCGGCGTGGTCACCGGTCTGGCCTGGACCGAATCGGGCGGTGATATCCTGTTTGTCGAGGCGGCCAAAATGCGCGGGCGTAAAGAATTGAGCCTGACCGGCAGCCTTGGTGACGTGATGCAGGAGTCGGCCCGCGCGGCTCTGACTTTCGTTCGTGGGCGGGCCGAGGATTTCGGCATACCAAGCGACTTTTACGAAAACAATGATCTGCATATCCATGTGCCTTCTGGAGCGATCCCTAAGGATGGTCCCTCGGCCGGAGTGACCATCGCCGTGGCGATTATCTCTCTTTTGACCGGACGGGCGGCCCGGCGCGATGTCGCGATGACCGGAGAGTTGACCCTGTCCGGGCGGATTCTGCCGATCGGCGGAGTGAAGGAAAAGGTGTTGGCCGCACGCCGGGCCGGGGTCAAAACGGTGATTCTACCGGCAAGAAACAAAGAGCATCTCAGCGAGTTGGAAGACGAGATCCTCACCGATATCGAGGTTAAGCTGGTCGACAGCGTCGATGAAATCGTCGCGCTAGCGCTGGTGGAAAGCTGAACATCTTCTGCACATTGCTGGTGGCCCGAAAACTCTTTGGGGCCACCAGCAACGCCTGCCAAAATTCATCCTGAGCGGTAGTTATTCCACAATCTTTGCGTTAGTATAGAGAACTGTATTAACAACCAGAGATTATTCCGATTTTTTATCCTGACTGATAAGGAGAAAAGATGTATCGGTTCCTTTTTTTGCTGGTGCTGGTTGTCTTGCTGCCAGCATCCTCGGGCTGGTCTCAGACCCTGGCCGACAAAGTTCAGGAGCATCGGCTCGAAAATGGGCTGACTCTGCTGATGGTTGAGCGGCACGATTCACCGACCATTTCTGCCTATATCACTTTCAAAGTCGGCGGCACCGATGAGACCAGCGAACATCGCGGGGCTGCCCATCTGCTTGAGCATATGTTGTTCAAAGGGACCCAGACCCTCGGCACTGTTGATTATCAGCAGGAGAAGCCGCTGCTGGATGAAATTGAACAGATCGGTCATCGCATCGATATGCTGAAGAATCAACCGGCTGCCGACCCTGAGGAGCTGCAGGAATTGCGGGAAAAACTTGCTGAGCTGCAGCAGGAGCACCGGTCGCTGGTGATCAAGGATGAGTTTTCCAAGATCTATGCAGAACAGGGTGGCGTCGGTTACAACGCCTTTACCAGTAAGGACCAAACCTCATATTTGATTAATTTGCCGGCCAACAAGCTGGAACTCTGGGCATCCATAGAGGCTGATCGTCTGCGCAATGCCGTGCTGCGGGAATTTTACACCGAGCGTGAAGTGGTCAGGGAAGAGCGGCGTCGGTCCTACGAAAGCAGCCCTGGCGGCAAACTTTACGAAACCTTGCTGGCAACCGCTTATAAGGTTCATCCCTATCGCAATCCAGTCATCGGCTGGGATTCGGACATTGCCAACCTGACCCTGAGGGAGACACGTGAATTTCTGCAGAAATACTATTCTCCGGTCAATATGATTATCACTCTGGTCGGGGATTTCGATGCTGCCGAGACCCTGGCCCTGGTGAAGCGCTATTTCGGGACTCTGCAATCGGGGGTTCCGGTCCCGCCGGTGGTTGAGCAGGAACCGCCGCAGAACGGTGAACGTCGGGTGCATGTGACCTTTGATGCTGAGCCGCAGGTGATGATTGCTTATCACAAGCCGACCCTGCCGCATCCGGATGATTTTGCCTTTGACCTGCTGATGCAGGTGCTGACCGAGGGGCGCACCTCTCGGCTGTATCGTGCTCTGGTGTTGGAAAAACAGCTGGTCTCCAGCGTTTCTGCTTTTGGTGCCCCCGGCTCACGCTATGACAATCTGATGGTGCTCAGCCTGCAGCCAAACCATCAGGTGCCTCTCAAGGAGATCGAGGCGGCCCTTTATGAAGAATTGGATCGTTTGAAGCAGGAACCGATCAGCGCCGCTGAACTGGAAAAAGCCAAGCGCCAGATCCTCACCTCGATGCTGCGCCATATGAAGAGCAACAGCGGCCTGGCCCGCACACTCTCCTCTTACGAGGTGATCGGCGGCTGGCGCTACCTGGTTGACTATGAGGAACAATTGAATGCCATCAGCAGTGAAGATCTGCTGGCTACGGCCAAGCGCTACCTCAATTCGGAAAATCGCACCATCGTCACTATCGGTCGGGAGGCTCTGCAATGATTCGTCTTCTTCTTTGCCTGCTGGCCGCCAGTTTGTTGTTCGGTTGTACCGGGCAGGTATCATCAACCGTTTTGCCCCGGCCTGATCAGTTGCAGTTTCCGCCCCTGGAATTCAGCTTCCCCGATGTGAAAAAAGAGTTTCTGGCCAATGGGATCAGAGTCTACGCCAAGGAAGATCATGAGCTGCCGCTGGTTGAAATCAGTGTCCTGGTCGGTGGCGGCAGCATTCAGGATGCCAAAACGGAAACCGGCCTGTCGCAGCTGTTTGCTGAAGCTTTGGAAAGCGGTGGCACCAGAACGGTGAGCCCTGCTGACCTGGAAGCCGAACTTGAGGCGATGGCCGCCAATCTCTCCGTCTCCAGCAGCGCTTACAGCTATGGAATCGATCTTTCTCTGCACCGGCGAGATCTCCAGCGCGGCCTGGAAATCCTCGCCGACCTGTTGCACCAGCCCGGCTTTGATCAAGTCCGCCTTGAGCTGACCAAGCGCAAGATGGTCGAAGCGATCCGCCGGAAAAACGATGATCCCGGTGAGATTGCCGGCCGCTTACTGGCCGAGACGATTTATCAGCAGCATCCATTCGGGAATTATCCAACAATCGAGGTGGTTGAAAATTTCACCCGTGACCAGCTGCTGCAATTGCACGAGCGCTATTTTCAGCCAAAGAACCTCTGGCTTGCCGTCTCCGGAGCGATCGAAACGGACCAGTTCCTGGCCCAGCTGAATCGCACCCTGGGGAACTGGCAGGGCAGCGCACCACCCGACCTGTCTTTGCCGGAGCTCCCGGCACCACCTGCAGCGCAGATTATCAGCGCCGACAAGCCGGTTCCACAAACCAGTATCCTGCTTGGACAGCCAGGTATCAGCAAAGATAATCCGGACATGTTCCCCCTCCGGGTGGCCAATTATATCCTTGGTGGCGGGGGATTCAATTCGCGCATGATGCGCGAAATTCGCTCCAACCGCGGCCTGGCTTATTCAGTCTATTCCTACTTTCAGATCGGTCGACGGTTACCGGAGTTGTTTCTCGCCAGCGGCGAAACCAAAGCCGAGTCGACCCTTGAAGTTGTCCAGCTGATGCGGCAATTGATTCAGGAGATCATCGATCAGCCGGTCAGCGCAGCCGAACTTGAATTGGCCAAACAGAGTCTGGTCAATTCTTTTGTCTTTGCCTTTACTGACAGTCATTCTGTGGTCAGCCGTAAAATGCGGCTTGATTTCTACGATTATCCACCAGATTACCTGGAAACCTATCAGGAAAAACTATCCGCGGTGACCATTGCCGATGTCCAAAGGGTCGCCAGAACCTACCTGAAGCCTGAGTTGCTGCAGATTGTCCTGGTAGGTAACAGTCAGGACTATCTTGAAGATCTCAAATCGTTGAGCCTGCCGCTTCAGACTGTCGAGCTGAACAACGAATAGGAGTTCCATCGCGATGCCGGAAGTCGCTCAAAAATCTTTTCGTGAACAGCTGAAGCATCTGCTCTGGGAACAGAACCCGGCCGAGCTGAGTTGGGGGCAACGGGCTTTGCTGCGTCAGGCTCAGGCCGTGGTGCTGGTTGGGCGGGATTTTGCTAACAATAACTGTCTGCTCTGGGCGGCCTCCTTAACTTACTACACGATGCTCTCCATCGTGCCCTTACTGGCGCTGACCTTTGCCCTGCTGAAAGCTTTCGGGGTGCAGAACCTGCTCGAGCCGCTGATTATGGAACGGTTGAACGTAGGCAACGAGGACGCCATTCAGGCCCTGCTCGGCTACATTAACAACACCCAGGTCGGTGGCATGGGGGGGATCGGTTTGTTGTTTCTGTTGTTTGCCGTGACCTCGCTACTGACCAACGTTGAGCGGGCCTTCAATCACATCTGGGGAGTCCAGGAAATCCGCCCGCTGATGCGTCGGTTTGCCGATTATCTGTCGGTTGTTCTGGTCGGTCCGGTGTTGATTATCGCTGCCATCTCAATGACCTCCAGCCTTGCCAGCCATAACCTGGTTCAGAAGCTGTTGGAAATGCAGCTGGTCGGCAGCGTGATTCTGCTGGCCTTTAAGGTGACCCCCTTTGTCTTCATGTGGGTCGCGTTTACTCTGCTTTACATCTTCATGTCGAATATCAAAGTCGTCTGGCGGGCCGCCTTTGTCGGCGGTGTGGTCGGCGGGACTTTCTGGCAGCTGGCTCAATGGGGCTATGTGAATTTCCAGGTCGGAGTGGCGAAATATAACGCAATTTATGGGGCCATGGCCGCCTTGCCAATCTTCATGATCTGGCTTTACCTCTCCTGGGTGATTGTCCTGTTTGGTTTACAGGTCGCCTACGCCAAGCAGAATCTCCGCACCAGCGGACGCGATCTGCGCGGCTCTGAGGTGAGTCGCAGCAGTTTTGATCAGGTCGCCCTGGTCTTGCTGGTCACTCTGGCCGATCGTTTCGCCCGCGCGGAAGCTCCATTGACTCAGGAGCAATTGGTCAAGCTGCTCTTTATCCCGCCGCGGCTCTGCCGCAATATTCTGCAGCAACTGGTTGAGCTCGGCTTCGTCTCTGAGCTTTGCAGCCGTGCCGGCCGCAGCAGCTACCAGCTGGGACGCGCGGCGGAGAATCTGTCCTTGGCCGAGCTGCTGAAAATCATGTGTGAAAAAGGTGAGGAAGTCTTGCATCTGAACCCCCATCCACAGACTCTGGTCGCGCTGGAAGCCAGTCAGCAGGTGGAGAATTTACTTCAGGAGAAGCTGGAGGGTTTGACCCTGCGTGATCTGGTGCTACGTTGCCAGGAACGCGGCGCGGCGGATGTTGAGGTGGAAAAAGACGAGGTCGTGAAAGATCAGGAAAAATAGCGTTTCAGCTCAAAATGGCCGTCATTCAGTTCGACGTAGGAATATTGTTGAATCCAGTCCCCAACGACCAGCAGCTGCTTGCCGGCAAAGTTTTTCTTGACCGGTTTATGAAAGTGGCCGCAGAGCAGAGCATCAACACCTTTGCTAAAATGTTTCTGGGCGAAAGGTTCAATCAGAGGAGTCGGGTCCCAGGTGCAGGGCGTTTTGCTGGCACGTTTGTTTTTACTTAAGTCACTCAGCCAGATGGCCAGGGACCAGACCAGGTCGGGATGGATGATTTTTGCCAGCAGGCGGGAAAAGCGGCTGCGCCAGAAGCGCCGCAGGAGCTGATATTTTTGGCTCGGGTTGAGCAGGTCACCATGGCAGATCAGCAGCTTTTGCCCATCCCAGTCAACCACCTGCTGATCAGGAATGACGTTGCAGTCAAGGGTTTCGCTGAAATAGGGGCCAAGATTGAAATCATGGTTGCCCTCGACAAAGTAGAGCTTGCAGCCTGAATCACGCAGGCGTCGCAAGCTTTCCAATAAAGGGAGGTAGGCGCTGAAGACCAGGTGCTGATAACCGAGCCAGATCTCAAAGATATCTCCCAGTAAAAACAGGGCGTCCAGCTTTTCCTGCTGATTCAGGAAGGTCAGCATCTGCTGATAGTTTTCATCCTGCGGGTCACGCAGATGGGCGTCGGCCAGGAATATCGCTCTCATGGTCGGCAACTATAAAGAGCCGGCTAAATGTTGTCAATCACTGCAATTAATCCTATAACAACCAGGCACGTACAAAGTCACCTTGATAGTCGTACTGCTTGCTAACCGGAATAACCAAGGGAGGAACATTTATGGAATATCCGATGATTCATATCTGCTATCGTGTCATGGATCTGGACGCCTCCGAGGAGTTTTATCGCCAGGTGTTTGGCTTTGAGGTGTCGCGCAAAAAAGACTATCCCGAGGGGCGCTTTACCCTCAGCTACATGACCTCTGCCGGCCTGCCGTTTGAACTTGAGCTGACCTACAACTATGATCAGGAAGAGCCGTACGTGATAGGCGATGGCTACTCGCATCTTGCTGTGGGCGTCACCGATCTGGAGGCTTCGCATAAAAAGCATAGTGAAATGGGCTTGCAGGTAACCCCGCTGAAAGGTTTGACTGCCGGACAGCCTAAATTTTATTTCGTCACTGATCCGGACGGTTTCCGGGTCGAGGTTGTTCGCAGGGCGGCATTGTAAAAGGATAATCATGTCAATTGAAGACTTGTTGGAAAAGGGCAGACGTGCCCTGGAGGAAGGGGACAGTCGGGGGGCGCTGCAGGTTCTGCAACAGGCGGTGGCCCGACAGGAGTCAGTTGAAGGCTTGCTGTTGCTGGCTGAAGCTCAGTTGGAAGAAGCTCAACTGAGTAAAGCCAGGAAAACCCTGGAAAAAGGTTTACGCCTGGAGCCGCAGAACCTTGACCTGCTCTACGCCCTGGGTGACCTCTGCCTCGAAGAGGAGCTGGGTGAAGCAGCCGAAAAAGCCTACCAGGCGATTATCGATCTGGATGCCGAAGAATCTGAGGCCTGGGTCAGTAAGGCGATGGCGCAGTTGCAGGCCGGCGCTATTGACGCTGCGGAACAGACCTGCCGAAAAGCGATCGAGGTTGATCCCGATTCCGCCTTCGCTTACAACGCGCTGGGCGATATCTGTGCTGCTCGGGGTGGCAAAGATGATGCGGTCAGCAGCTATCGCCAGGCAATTGCTCTTGATCCAGAGGAGCCACAGCCCCTTGCCAGTCTGGGCGATTTATATTATGAGGCGGGGCAACTGAATGAAGCCGAGGAGGCCTGTCGTCAGGCCCTGCAATTAGATGCAGGGCTTCCTTTGGCGTATCTGACCCTGGGGTATATTTATCTTGATCAGGATAAGAATTCTGAGGCGACGGAAAACTTCAAACAGTTTCTGCGTTTGGAAACCAGCCCTGCGGCCAAGCAGATTCGTGATGAGGTTTCCGCGGTGATTGATGGCTTGAAATGAAATTTATGATTCAATTGCGACCTTTATTTTTTCAGCACGCTAGTTCAAAACTATGGACTTTCAGTCCAGGTCTTTCAGATGCTATCCATGTTCCCTTCTCCCCCAGGGAGAAGGTGCCCCAAAGGGGCGGATGAGGGGCTTTTAGGCGTTGGTGCCCCTCACCCGACGCTACGCGCCACCCTCTCCCTGGGGGAGTGGGGATGATTTTTCAGGACATTTAGTCCTGTTGGATCCTTTGCACTTTCAGTGCTTAGTGGTTTAGT
>CAMYNR010000148.1 GCA_947259715.1 uncultured Desulfuromonadales bacterium | reverse complement strand
TCCTCATTTTCAGGACGCGTAATTGCGTAGGTGGGAACGGTAATAAGTTTATAGGTTGCCTGCCGAAACCTCATGCCACCATCCCCGCATACCTCGCCAAGCTCGCATTGATTCGCCCGGCGCGCTACAACATGTCATTTGCCGTGGCATCGAACGGCGGAAAATCTTTCTGTCCAACGCCGACAAGGACGATTTCGTTGAACGGCTTGAGAAACTTCTCGCCCTCACCGAAACCCGCTGTTTCGCCTGGGCTCTGCTCGACAATCACTTCCACCTGCTGCTGCAGACTGGCCCCACGCCACTCAGCACTTTCATGCGCCGCCTGCTGACCGGTTACGCCGTCTCATTCAATCGCCGCCGCAAGCGTAGCGGTCACCTGTTTCAGAACCGCTACAAATCGATCCTCTGCCAGCAAGACGCCTATCTGCTGGAGCTGATCCGCTATATTCATTTGAATCCCTTGCGTGCCGATTTGGTTGCCTCTTTTGATGATTTGGCTGGTTATCGCTATTGCGGTCATCGCCAACTGCTCGGTCTGATTGGGGAAGGGCCGGTGTCAACGGCAGATGCTTTACGTCACTTTGGCCAATCGGTTTCTGCGGCACGAAAAAAGTATCATACCTTCATGGCTGACGGCGTTGAGCAAGGACAGCGCCCGGAGCTGGGTGGTGGAGGCTCCATCCGCAGCCTGATCGGTCCCGGTCCCGGTGTGAAAGATGGGGAGTTGCAGCAGGGTGATTCGCGTATCCTGGGGGATGACGATTTCGTTGCCCGAGTGCTGGCGCAGGCAGAGCTGCAGCTTGATGCGAAGGCGCGCTATCGGGTGGCAGGCTTCGGTTTGCCGGAGTTGGCGACAGTCGTTGCCAGGCTGCTTGAGGTGGATGTCGCCGAAGTGCGCGCCTCAGGAAAGCAGCCGCAACGGGTGCGCGCCCGCAGTCTGTATTGTTACTGGTCGGTGCGCGAGCTGGGTTTCAACCAACCGGCGGTGAGTATGGCGGTGCAGCGTGGCGAGCGGTTGGCGCAGGAGTGCGGGTGGAAATTGCCTGAACTTATAAATTTATGAGCGTCCCTGATGTCCTGCCCAAAGAAAAAAATTCTTATCGGGAGGAAATGGGCCAACTCCGGGTTAGTTTTTCAACGGCCTGCTAAATAAGAACACTCTTCTGATTTTTGTTCCCTCGCTGATCTCACAAAATCCTTTTTTTTAAAAAAATTTCAAATCCCAAATTCCGTAAGCGATCTGTAACTGCCTTGATAGTAAAAAGAAAGCAAATCCAGATCGAGTCATGCCATTTGGTGAGCTATTGAATTCGCACTGCTTGCCGATCGCACTGGCAGGAAGTTTCTTTTAGCTACAGGGAGGAGGACACTTATGTGGTTGAGATTTGGGCAATGGATGTTTGTTCTCACCATGCTACTACCGTTGTTGACATGGACAGCCTTTTCGGTACTGGCCACATTGGTGAGGGACAAAACCAGTCCTGAAAAATTCGCCAAGGCCCAGGGCACACTGTTTTCAGCCAAAGGAGAAGCAAAATAAAAAAGTCATTTTCGGAATTCACGGACTCTCCAATAAGCCCGCTGAGGAAACCCTCAAGGTGTATTGGCTTCAAGCGCTGAAAGATGAGCGAGACATAAGGGTCAGGTCTACACAATATACTTCGTTCACTCATCCTTTCTCACTTGAAATCGAATCAACAATAAAGACTGTCAAGAGTGTAGGCCTGGCCCCTTACTGCCTTCTACCCATCTTGCTTGTTCTTTGACTCGCCAACGGCGTTGCGACTTCAGTAGCATAGCGGTGCTATGCGCCATCTGTCACGCCTTGTTGGCACGCCAAATCCCATCGCAATCATGCGACCGAATTATGTTCATGGAGGGGAGAAGCTCTGGGACCGCGTATTTAAAAGAGGGAGTCGATATGAAATACACCTTATTGGTTACTCAAAACTGCAACCTCGCATGTAGCTATTGCTACATTAAAAAACAGAAGTCGAAGATGTCGTTGAAGGTCGCCGAGAAAATAATCGATTTTATGTTTATGCACACACCTGATGATGAACAAATCGACGTCGGTTTCTTTGGCGGGGAACCCCTGCTGGAATTTCAGTCGATCAAAAAGATAATAAGCTTGATAAAAAAACACCGGGTCTCTGATAAGGACAGAATCAATTACTCCATCGTCTCCAACGGAACGATTTTCGATGATGAAATCGCTGATTTTATCAATGCGAACAACATCAGCTATGGGATCAGTTGTGACGGGCCGCCGCTGGTCCAGAATCGTTTCCGCCGTTTTACCGATGGCAAGCCTTCTGCGGAGGT
>CAMYNR010000147.1 GCA_947259715.1 uncultured Desulfuromonadales bacterium | reverse complement strand
AAGTCAATTGCTGTTTGCATACGGTCCCCTAAAGAAAAACTAGAATTCCTCCCCGGTCGGTTCGATGTGCGGTTCCGCGTTAATCTTTTGACGATACTTGGAGGTTTCTTTGTAGATATGCCTGCGCGCCCGATTCTGATTGCCGAGCGGGCGGTGCTCGGCGAGGGTATGCCAGGGGTTGTAGGTCAGGTTCCGGGCGAAGGCCAGTTGCTCCGGACTGTTAAAGTTCTGGGCCGGGATCTCGATGCGGGCCAGCTTGATAAGAGGCGAGAGTTTCTCCGGCCACTGCACCGAAGCGTTTTCGATCGGCATTCGATGAGGATCGGTTTGAAACTGCACCATGAAATCGAAAAGAACCGCTTGGCTGCTCAGAGTGTCAACCATGGCTTCGCGAAGATAATCGTCGGAAGGCTGCTTTGGAACGTTGGAGCGGTGACTTGAAACCGGGGAAATCGCGTATTGAATCGCCCGACCCTCGCCAAACAGGTAGGGCACGCAGCTGTAGTAGCGTTGTTCCAGGGGATTGGCGTAGGAGCGCGCAAACAGCCCCTGCATCGCGGCATCGCGCAGGTGCGAGTCGAAGGGATTGATAAAGTACCAGATCCCCGTGTCGCGATAGGTGTTCTGCTGCAGCTTCAGGTTCTCCCGGATGTTCGGGGTGGTAAAGGTCGGGCAGCTGATCCCGGTAAAATCGACCGTCTGCTGTTCGTCATCGAGCAGTTTCTCCCCCGGTACGCCCATCAGTTTGACCCCGATGCTGAGAATGCCGTTGTTTTCAATATCCGGCGTGGCCAGAGGGCCGGGTCCCCCGAAGCGGATGTAGGCGGGATAGCTGCGCGGTTCTTTGAACAACCCGACCCGTAAGTCCTCGGCCAGGTCCGGCAGAACTTCGAAGCTGGCTTTGACCAGACCGTAGGTTTTTGTGTTGCCGGCGCGCTCGGCCGTTTTCTGCTTATCCTGATAGTGTTTTTTCAAAAACTGGTTCATTCGGCTGATGATCGCATCTGTCAGTTCTTTTTCATCCTCGAGCAAACGTTCTTCCGCCAGGTTCAGTTTGTCATTATTTCGCCCCAGGTTGATTGACCATTGGGTGAAATCGACCAGAGGTTGTTTAAAGAGATCGTCAAAGGTGTCACGGTAATAGGGATCAAGGCGCTTGGCCAGGCGGAAGGCTTTGTCGAGAATCGGGCTGATCAGTTGCGGAACACTTTTCATCGGCTCCTCATTCTGCCTGGGCCAGGTAGCGCAGGGCTCTGATCCCCGGGAGAAAGAAGTAGCCGCCGCCACGCACCTGGACGAAGCGGGGCAGCTGATGATGCGCTTTACGCACTGGCCTGGCCTGTTGAGTGAAGGTACCGCCCGGTCCAATGATCGGGTCGGGATCGGCGTAGAGACCATTGAACCTGGGATCGTTCGCCCAGGTCTGCTGAACAAACTCGAACTGGCGACTGATATTGGCGTTCAGGCAGATAAAGTGCAGCCCGCGCTCACCCTGATCCTCTGCCGCCATAATCTCCTCCGGCTGCAGCGAGGGGGCCAGCGGCTCGCCGTACACCCGGCCACGGCGCAGAATGCGATGGCGGTCGGCGAAATCAAGGGATTTCTGCGAACCGGGGTCGGGATCGAGGCTGTCACGCGGGTGAGTGCGGCGGATATGGGCCCCGAAAGGACATTTCAGTCCCTGTTCATCATTCTGGTGGTAGTTAAAACTATTATCCTCGGCCAGCTCGGGATCGTCCCGCTCCGGAGTCAGCGTCACCGGAGCACCACTAGGCCAGCGGCCGACCATCTTTGCCGCCAGCCGGATAGCGGCCTGGGAATTTTTACTGCCGTCCTGGCTGGCTGTGGCCTGGAGAACAGAATCCCAGAACCCTTTGACATCCTGTTCCAGTTGCCGGAACACTAAATAGGTGCCGTTCTTGCCCAGATCGCGCTTCTCCGGATCATCAACCCCTTCCGCCTGGGGCAGGGCGTCAGCGTAGGGGGCCGTCGCAGGCACCAGTGGACGCTCAGTGAAGAGCCCGTAGGCATTGCGGTAACCGAGAATAAACTCGCCTGCGGGGAGCGCAGCATCGACGCCCTGTGCTTTGGAGAGCCCTTCGATGAGAGGCTGGGAGAGTCCGTCACGAAAGCCAAAGTGTTCTTTCGGCTTTGCCAGCCTGACGGTTTTCAGAGTCTGGTGAATCTGCTTGACTCCACCGGCAGAAAATCCAGCCTGCAGCTCATCGGTCAGATTCTTGAGGCGCTCTTCGTCAATGGCATAAACCATCAGCAGAATATGGACTGTTGCGGCTGGGTCTGCAGCTCCGCCCCAGGCCCAATGCTCTGGAGCGCTGTTCTCTGAATCGCCCAGGGCACGTTGCTTATGCGGGGTGACCATCCCGGCCTGAAAATCTTCCGAAAAACCGTCCAGAACCGTTTTGTCGAGACCGAGGGCGACAAGACCGGGAAAGCTGAAAGCCAGATTGAGGCTTTCGCGGTCCGGACGCTGGTCGCCTGGGGTGATTTGTTCGGATATTTTTTGCAGCCAGGTTCTTGCGCGCTTCTGATCGACAATCTGCAGCAGCAGAAAGCTGGCCGCACTGAGGTTGCCATAGCCACGAATGATCAGTCCTTGAATATCCTGAAGTTCCAGTTGTTGCATTCTGGTGCCCCTTTGCGGCAGGGGTTTACAAGCGTTGCAGCCAGACCTCGGCTTCCTCTTCGGTCATGTTGCCTGAGAGCCCGGCCCGGATTGCCTGATTGTTATTGATATTCACCGCGGTCAGCTCAGGGTAGGCGCTGTACCAGACCTGAGTATGCAGCTGGTGGTTACGGATGTAATTCTTGAAGGCCAGCTCGTCGCGGGCGCCCTCGAAGATGATCCAGCGGGTGCGTGGATAACCGTAGCCGTTGGTGAAAACCAGGTTCAGTCCCCACCAGACGATGTCGATGAAATCGACCATGTAACTTTCCAGGCTGCCATCGTAATTGCTGGCAAAGAGCATCCGTTTTTTATCATCGATGAAAATCCAGCGAGCAAAATGAATGGTTTTCACGCCGGTCAGGTTGCCCTTGTTGAAAAGATGCCGAACTCCGAAATTGACCACCGCCAGGGCCACCCGCAGGCTGATCAGGCGAGCCCAGCCAGACTTGATGTAGCCGACGGCACTGAACTGGTTGTGAGCCCAATGGTCTTCAAAGGAGCGCAGGTAATTGAGGCGCTGGGTTGAGGGGCGAATTCTTTCCACCGGGTCGCGCTTTTCCTTGCTGCGCAAAATCAGGATGATGAGCAAAATCAGTGGTGACAGCAGGATTCCGAGGACCAGGCCAAGAATGGCCACTCCGATGAAATGAGCCTTTTCGCGAATCTTCCACCAGAGCGGTGGCTGCGGGGCCGGCATTGTGGCCCAGGAAAGCTCAGGGGTGCTCTGGACAAACTGAATGATCTGCTGGCGGGTTTCGCTGGCGCTGCGTCCGGTCCAGCTGTGCTGATCAAGAAATTCTTCAATCGCTTGACGCAGCTTCGCTTCCTGACGAATCTGGTTGACGCTGCGGCCGATGGTGTTGACATAGAAGGCGGCCTCAGAGATCTGCCGGTAGCGCAGGTAGTCCCGTCTGCTTTGTGTGTTCCGCAACTCGGCAACTGGATAAGCTTCGCAATGGCTGAAGATGGCATCCAGGCCAGGACCTTCGCTCTCTGCGAGCGCGGTGATGAAGTCATCCAGGGGAGCATCGACGTTACAGAGTAGGGCAAGGTGTGCAGGGATCGGGGTCTCCTCGAGATCGCGTTGCTGGTCAGAGGTGACCGGCCGCGTTTCATCAAGAATCAACAGCCGGGCAAAATGCAGCTGCGGGAATTGCCCAAAAGGCAGCAGGGCGTTTCCTGAAACATCGGCTGCGACCGTCTGCAGGGTTTCGCGCAATGCCCCCAACTGCTCGGGTTTTATTGGCGAATAGATGGTCAGAGCCTGCTGGTGGGTGACTACAGCCATGAAACTTTCCTTTTAGAACAGGGTCGTTGAAGCTCAGTCCGCGGTCGCGTTGCTATTTCCCCCAGTCACCGCCTCCAAGGCAAAATCAAGAATATGCTTATTGCCCCACCAGACCTTGCCCAGATAAATGCCGGGCTCGACTTCGCGGATTTCATCGCGGATTTTGCGGGCAAAGAATGAGGTTTTGGAATAATCGATGATGATTGTTTCTTTGCCGTCCATCCAGCTTGCGCCGCGGTACACCTTGGCGACGATAAAGGTCAGACTCAAGGGGCTGATTTTATTGATCAGGACACCATTGTCGGGGGGGGCGAAGATGTCAAAGACCTTGCCCTGCCAGGCCAGCAGCCGAGCCAGCCGTGCGTAAAGCTTGGCCAGATGAGTGCCGGCGACAATGGCCGTGCCGCGCATCTCACCGGTCGGAACCTTCCCTGCAGTTGCCTGTTTGTAGGTCTCGTCCAACTGGTCGCGAGTCATATCAAGAAAATTGCTGACGGTTGCATTCACGGTATCGATCCTTTGTTTAAGCGCCTTGCGGCGGTCCGGCTGGACATCGACTGCCCAGATTTTCAGAGGTATTGACGCATAAACTCCAGGTGGAAATGGTTGTACCGGTAAGGCAGCGGCTCGTCTCGATTCAAACCTGGCCTGACCAGTTTGTACCTGTGGTTCTCCAGTAGATTGGCCAGGACCCCCTTGGCGATAAACAAGGCCAGATCTTTCCCGGCGCAGACCTGTTTGCCGTTGCTGAGATGATTGAAACGGTAGTCAGCACGCTGCTCCTGCCAGATCTCAGGAGCAAACTTGTCGGCAACGGACAACTTGTCTTGATCGCGATGATTGAAACTGTTGAGAATAATGATCTGGGTTCCCGCCGGGATCTGTTCTCCGCCTAACTCTGTTGCCTGGACGGTCTCCCGCACCAGCATCGGCGTGGTCGGCCAGAGGCGCATCGCTTCCTGCACGCAGCCTTCTAAAAAGTTCAGCTGGTTAATACCTGTCGGTGAGGAAAGATCGACAGCCTGCATCTCCTGGCGCAACTGTTTCTCCCTGTCCGGATGGGCGGCGATCAGCGCCAGGGCTCGGGCGCAATTGATGGCCAGGGTGTCCGCCATGGCAAAAATCCAGTGTGGCACCTGATTCTCCACCTCGGTATTTGCTGTCGACGGAACCTGAGTGCAGCGTTCGGCCAGGCTGCCGTTGCGGGCCTGTTTGAGTTGGTCGTGGAGGCGGCGATAAAAGGCGTCGAACTTACGCGATTTTTTCAACAGGAAGCCGCGGTTGGCGGTGCGCATCAAATCCTGCAGATCATCGGTCAGGCTGGTGTCGGTGGTCCCCTGGCCGAAAATAATCTGCAGGGTCAGCCTTTGAAAGAGCAGGGCGAAATCGTCCCAGACCAAGGCTTTGGCCGGTTGCAGTTGCAGGCGCTTAACTTCCTGCCTGATCAGGTCCAGAAAGTGTTCACCGTTTGGGTGGAGACTCTGTCCAGAAGCCAGAACCGCCTCATTGAAGGTACGCCGTTCGCGCCAGTCCGCTCCGCGCGAGATGGTCAGCGCATTCGGCTGAAAGTAGGCCATCCCCTGACGTTTGATTTTGGGTTCGGCGAAGAGCTCGGGCGAGTTGTCGAGCACAGTTCTGATCCCCGCAAGATCAAGGACCAGCAGCGATTTTTTCCCCATCAATTTCAGGTAGAGATAGTCGCTCTGGTATTTTTTACGCAGCTTGCCGATCAGCTTGACAGCCGCGGGGTCGGGATGAAACCTGCTCCAGAGCCCGAACCAGAACGGGTTGGGGGTGAACAGACCACCGGTATAATTGGGGAGGACCTGACTCAGGCTGTAAGATAAGCCCTCCGTGGTCGACAGAGTCGGAATTCTCGCTGGATTGGCCATGATGGTCTCTGTTCTATTCATTGAATGCCGGGTCCGATTTTGCGCTGGGAAGCGGTTTCCATTCCAGGGAATAATAACTGCCGCGATCTCGGGCCCAGGGGTCAAAGACGTTCACCACCGGGTCGAGCTGATCGGCAAGTTCAGGCGTCGTGCGCAACAGGACCCGTTTCAACGGTGAAACCTCCTGCTTGTGACCGTTCGGCTCGCCTTTCTCAAACTGCTTTTCTCCCGGACCGTTGTTGTTCACCCAGTCGACGCCGAATTGCGTGTAGAACTCGGGGCGGAAGCTGGAGGTGAAAAAGCGGTCGCTGAACAGCCGGCGCGAGGCGTTGAGGATAAACACAACGAATTGGGTTTCGGATATGGCGAAGCCGTGCGGCCGGGTAAATTCGGCCAGCCAGCCAACGACCGTGTCGATATCCTCAACATTGTCGACCATCGATCCGTCGGCATGTCCAAGACAGTCGTTGATTGCCGAGCCGTCTTCATTCACCTGCGAATTGGTAATAACTTTGGAGGCATCGCAGCGATGCTGGCCATAGACTTCACGCAGGGTCTGCACCAGCTGTTGTTGCTCTTTGCGGGCAGGGGAGTCCTCCGGCAACCGCTGATCGATGAAATCGTCAAAGCTGGTGAGCTGTTTCAAGCCATACTGGCGACGGAATTCGTTGAATCTCGGGACCCCGCGTTCGCGGTCACGAATCAGGTCAAGGGCGGCCACGTCAATTTTTTTGGTAGGGCTTTTGAGCCGCGGCATTTCCAGGTTCTGTAAAAACTGAGCATGATTCTGCAGGGTCAGCAGTCCTAACCGCTGGCGACCCATGCTAAGGGCCCAGTTGGCCAGACCTTTTTCGCGCATCGCTTCGGTGGCTTTGCCACGGAAGGTTGTCACTACCGGAATCTTGCTGCGGATCTGGTTCGGGTCATTCTGCCACTCTCGGTATTCAAGCAGATCTGGAACCAGCGGATGCAAGCGGTAGACGGTCGTGAATTCTTCCGGGAAGTTAAAGGGGGAGCCGAAATGGTTGACCCCGCCGTTGATATGCTCAGGATTGGTAAGGCTCCAGATGTCCTTCTTTTTCGGTTTAATTTTGGCAAATATGGAGTCGTCCTCATAGACTCGACTGCCAAGGCCGAATATCCCTGGCCCTGAGGCAAACACCGAATACCATTGGGTGGCGCGCTTAACATCTTCGGTTTTTCCGTAATTATTCACCACGATCCGTTCCAACGCTTTGGCGACCAGCGAATCCTCTCCGAACAGACCGCCCCAGTTGGAGTTCATCCCGCGAAAGAGCGGTTCGTTGTACAGCAGTTGGGTGGTCCATTCGATGGTGTGGATCTTGGCAATCCCGGCTGAAACTACCAGCCTGGCGATTTCAAAGAGCTCATCTGCACTGACATCCTGATAGCTGATCGCCTGGTCGGCTCTGGCCGGATGGCGAAGCCCGGAATCGGCCTCGGGGGTCTTCGCGGCCTGAGCCCTGAAAGCATCGACAAAGGCATTGTGCTCGCGGGAGAACAGATTGTGATAAAAGGCGACCCCGACTGTCCAGTTATCTGGAAAAGCGGTTGCTGCCTGCCCAGCCCAGGCCGGATTCATAGGGTCAGAGGCTTGCAGCAGTGGCAGGTAACCGAATTTTTCACCGGCTCCCGGCACTGAACCCTGCGGCACCATTAATAGCTTGGCCGGATCCTGCGGATCTCGTTTCACGCGTTTGAGGGAAATTTCATCATAGCCGTAGATCTGCGAGGCATCCCACCAGGCGGTCACTGTGTTTTTGAAAGTTTTCGGTGCGCGCTTCAAGTATTTCTTGCCTTGGTAGCTGAAGCTGGCCGGGGGACTGTCATCGGCGACCAGTGCTTTTTCCATCTGATCATCCGGCCGACAACCGAGGGCCGGATCATCGCAGCCGACCTGCATGTACTCGGGTTGATTAGCCCCCTCATTCAGGTGAGAAAACCAGTCGTGGGTCATGAACTGGATCCAGAAGGCCGCCAGGACATTGAAAAAGGGTGCTTTTTTATAGTCGCAATTGGCCTCGGGAGAATTTCCCTCCAGCCCGAAACCTTCGGCACATTTGTCAGGCTGGCTCTGGCTGCGGGTGAACAGTTTGCGACTGATCAGCTGAGGATCAGGTTTCAGCAGCCCCAACCGATCGCCGTGACGGTTCTTCTGCAACTCTGTACCGGTGAGCCGAGGAAAGGTCTCCTCGAACTGGATATTTCGGGCAAACAGCATGTTGGTTGCGCCCATGGCCGGATTCTTGATGTCGTTACAGATACCCGTCAGGGTCCGGCTTCGTATCTGGTCCCCCTTGCAGAGTTGTTCCTGATCGCCGCCGACCGACTGGTAGGCGGGATGATCCTTGGCCAGACGCATCTCAGGCCAGACCTTTACCGCCGGTCCCTGGATGCCTTCGCGGCCTTCTAAATAAGTTTCAAAGGTATGATTGTCGAACAGGTTGAACTTAATCAGTTCAATCCGCTGATATTCGAGGTCGAGCAGGGCGCCATCGATTCCGCGGCCGTTCGGCCCAAGATGGCCACCGCTGTAGAGCAACCCTTTTCCTTTGGAGCTCTGGTCACCGGTTGCCCAGTAGTTGGCCCAGTCGTTCCAAGGGGTCAAACGATATTTAACTACTTTCTCGCCACCGCGACATTCAGCGGTAAACAGGGTGACCTTGCCCAAAAAGCGCTCTTCGCGGCTGTTGGCAATCGGTCTGAATCCCGATTTCGCCATTTCCCGGCAGGCTGCAAGTTCAGCCAAAGACTCTTTTTCCGGCTCTGCTTCACTCTCAGGCTTTTCTTCCTTCGCTACGGCTTTGGGTGGCTGGTCATCTGTTGGAGTGGTCTCGGAAGCAGGCTTGTCACTACAGCCGCCGAGAAAAATAGCTGTAACCAGGAAAAAACCAAAGACGAGTTTTATCATAGGTCGCTCCACTAAAGAGATCGCCTGTCGCGAGATGAAGAGGGGTTGTTGATTCCTGCCCCAATGTTTAAAAAACTCATTAACAAGGTTAGCAAAGATCTAAAAAATCTCTTCACTGGCTGGAAAAAAAATACCAAAAAGGTCATTAATTGTTTTCCACTGCGATCCCTGTCGCCTTTGCGCCAGCTTTTGCGGGAGGCAGAGATGGAGTTTGTCAGCCAACCGATGGGAGTTTTCAACGAGGTGATCCAGGGTTTTCGCAGCGCAGCAATGTTTATCGTATGAAGTGCAAAAAGTTCAATTATTTCATGTATACTTAGCGTCTAGAATTTTGCGCGGCAAAATTACTCAACCCAATTCGATGTCAGGAGGAACAGTATGGACTATGTCGCAGATGTTAAAAAGTACACGTCCAATGTGAACGAAGCTGCTGTTGAGGGGATCGTAAAACATTGTGGTATCGCTCTGAGAAGTAGAGATGCGGCGACAGTTTCATGCTCTCAGAAGTCTGAACTTGAAACGGTTCGGGAAAAATTTTTAAAGAAAAAACTGGCCTTGACCGAGGGTGATGATGCCCTGGATCTGGCGCTCAAGGAAATTTGCGAAAAAATGGGCACCAGCAATCGCAACAAGTCGCGGGTGGCTTTTTACTACCTGCTCGCGGAAAAATTTGGCAAGCTCTCTCTCTTTGGATAGGCTTGGCTTACCAGGGTTCAGATAGGTTCAAGAAAGCCGCCCCGAACATTTAAAGGGCGGCTTTTCTTCTTTGCAGGGTGAAACAATCAGGCAACTTTCAGAATCAGCAGTGGTCCATCCGGAACAATTGCCCAACGAGCCTGCTGGCCGAAACGGTCCAGCAGCTCAGAAACCGCCTGACTGAGTTGGGCAACCGGTCGAAAATGAAATCGCTTCAGGGTTTCGGCATCGATTCCGCTGGTGTGGACCCAGATTTCATTTTTCATCATCACCTGATAGGTCTCTTGGGCACACCACTGATCGGGAATGAAAAATTCCTTCTTCATCAGTTTTTCAATAAACGCCTCCGGGGTGGTGGCATGCTCAAATACCGCCCGATACTCCTCGCTGCCGAAGCCTTCCAGGCATTCGGTGGCGATCAGGATCACGCCCCCCTCGCGGGTCGCCCCTGCGACACCGGAAATTCCTTTGGCCGTCTGATACAGATTACAGTCGAGGGGTGCCCCGGCGTTGGTGGTGACAACAAAATCGAGCGGCTCCTCCAAAGTTTTAACGCAGTGCTGAGAAAGAAATTCCACCCCGGCCAGATGCGCTTTGATCGGATCTCCGGAAAATACCCCCGTCATGCGTTTTTCCGTATCCAGGGTGACGTTGACGATGAAGTCAGCTCCCGCCTGCTTCATGATTGCCAGCCCGGCTTCGTGAAAAGGATTCCCCTCCAGAACGCCGTAGCGGGTCTGCGGATGGGCAACCATCTCCGGACCATGCATGAATTCCAGAGTTTTGACTGAAGAAATGCCAGGGAGAATCGATTTTCGTCCGCCGGAAAAACCCGCCCACATGTGCGGCTCGATGAAACCGGTGAGGATTTTCAGGTCGGCCGCCAGGTAGTGCTTGTTGACCAGGGCCGGCACGCCATCGCCGATCTGCCCGACCAGCTGCATATCGGTTTCATTTTTAGAGAAGTGGTTGATAATTCGGTAGCGGGAGGCGATCTCTTTGCCGACCAGTCGTTCCAGTTCAGCGCCTTCGTTGGGGCGATGGATCCCGGTGGCAATCAAAATGGTTATTTTCTCGGCGGGGAGACCGGCCGTCTGCAGCTGTTCAATAATTATCGGCAGCAGCAATTGGTTCGGCACCGGCCGGGTGATATCGCTGATGACAATCACCGCGTCGGTTTTGCCCCGAGCCATTTCCTTCAGCGACTGACTGGCAATCGGCTGGGCAAGCGATTGTTGCACCGACTCTTGAGGGCGTGGCAAAACCTCGGCCTCCTGTGGATGAAGGACGCCGACAAAGTTCTGGAAGTATAGCGAAGTTTGCTCGGCTCTCAGGGTGTCCAGGAATTATCTCATTGATTTTCCTATTTAAATAGCCACTTGCAGCAAGTTCTTGCCGCCGCTCCCCCCTAAACCCCCCAATTGAGGGAGGCCTTTCCCTCATTACAGGGGATATCAAAAGGTCGCTGTATCCGGCTAAATATAACCATGTTCTAGGGAAGATTGTTTCGCTGAAAAACCTGATTTTTGCTCACTTTGGGAGGTCAAAATGGAAGCGTGGAGTTTGACGACGATTCTGGTTTGTTTCGGTGGAGGAATCATGGGAGCGGCGCTGGGAGGTTTGTTCTCCTTTGTCCTCTGCGGGCTGGTGGTTTTAGCCGGCTGCCTCTTCGTGTTGAGCGGTGGTTCCGATTTTGTTCTGCTGCAGGTTGGGTTGGGGCCGATCTTCGGCCCACATGTCGGCGGCTTTTGCTCCGGGGTGGTTGCTGCAACTTATGCTGCAGGTGTGAAAAAGAATCATCCTAGCGGGGCGGCCAAAGATATCCTCTCACCACTGATGGACACCTCCTGGGATGTCCTTCTGGTTGGCGGGGTGACGGCGATTGCCGGTCATACTCTGTTGCAGGGGCTGGTCAAGGTTCCGATCATCAACAAGTTTGACTGTATCGCCTTAACCTTGCTGGTGATCTGCTTTGGCGCCCGGCTGCTGTTCCAAAAAGAAATGCCCTGGGGCTGCCCGCGCTCGATTAAAGAACACGGCTATCTGGGGACCAACAACTACGCCATTTCCTGGGCCCCCTGGAATGCTCAGCCGGGCAAGATTGCCATGCTGGGGCTTGGCGCAGGGATCTTCTCCGGCGCTCTCGCCATGGGCACCAAAACGATCCTTGATCCCATGGCAGCCGCAGGAACCGTTTCGGCCACCGGGGCCTTTGTGGTTCCGTTGATTATCGCCTGGTCGGTTGCGGCGATTATGTTGATTGGGATCAATTTAGGGTCCGGGTCGGTGCAGAAGTTTCCCATCTGGCATTGCCAGGCGATTCTGGCGGCACTGGCTTTTCTACTGTTTAATTCCCTGATCGCCGCCGCCATCGTCGGGGTTCTGGCGGCATTCCTTCAGGAGCTGATGGCGCGGATGTTTTATAACCACGGCGCCAATCATATCGATCCTCCCGCGGCCGCGATCGCAGTGGGGACTCTGGTGCTTAATCTCACCAGTACAGTTTTCGGCTGAATTGTCACTGCATTGTTTTACTGAAGTTTTACCATCTCATAAGGGAAGAAAAGGAGACGTTATGTTTTATCTGCCTACCATCGATCCGTCTGTCGCAACGCATGGCCCAACTGAACGAATTGCCCGGATCAAGAATCAGTTTATGGAAACCACCCCTGCGATCTGCGCTGAACGCGCCAAGCTGATCACCGAATCCTATCAGCAAACCGAGGGGCAGCCGATGGTGATCCGCCGTGCCAAAGCGCTGGAGAAAATCCTCGCTGGAATGACCGTCTGTATCGACGAGGACGAATTGATCGTCGGTAACCTCTGTAGCAAGCCTAGGGGTTCGGCGGTTTTTCCCGAGTTTTCCTGTCAGTGGCTTGAGGCGGAGCTGGATCGTCTGGAAAAGCGCACCGCCGATGTGTTTCTGATCTCCGAGGAGACCAAGCAGACCTTGCGGGAGGATGTGTTCCCCTACTGGGAGGGCAAAACCAACAATGAATATGCCGCCTCGTTG
>CAMYNR010000146.1 GCA_947259715.1 uncultured Desulfuromonadales bacterium | reverse complement strand
AAGGCGCCGATGCAATCTTCGGCCTCGAAGTCAAGAGTGCCGCCGCCGGCAGCAGCCTGACCCTGACCCTGGCTGACGGCACCGCCCTGGCCGCCGACTACAACGAAAACACCTATGAATACAGCACCGATAACGGCGTCACTTGGACCGATGTCAGCGGCCCGATCAGCCTTGCCGAAGGGGATACCACCCTGTTGGTCAAGACCGACACTGTCGATGATATTTTTATCGAGGGGAATGAGCAGTTTTCCCTTACGGCGACTCTGAGCAGTCAAGGAAGCGTCTCTCAGGAAACGGCAACTGCAACCATCCTTGACAACGACAGCGCGCCGACGACCGATAATTTCATTGCATCTGGAGAAGAAGATGCAGCTTCGATCATCGTCGCCTTAAGCGGTGCCGATGCCGACGGCAGCGTTGCCAGCTTCAGCCTGTTTGATCTCCCCGCCAACGGAACACTTTACACCGATTCCAGCTTGACGACGGAAGTTGTCGCCGGCAGCGATTACCCGGCCACCGGCAATGCCTTGAACCTTTATTTTGTGCCGGATGAAAACTGGAATGGGACCACCGATTTCGTCTACGCGGCCAAAGATAACACCGGCATCATTGATCCCAGCCCGGCCACCGTTACGATCAACGTCGCTCCGGTCAATGATGCGCCGACGGCGACCGACAACAGCAACAGCGTCGCCGAAGACTCTCCGGTCCCGGCCACCGGCAATGTCCTGCTTGATGACGATGGCGCTGGTGTCGATTCTGATCCCGATGCGAACAGCAGCTTAAGCGTTGCGCAGATGAATGGCGTCAGCAATCCAACAACGGCTATTGTCGGAACCTATGGCGTGCTCAGCTGGTCCAGTGATGGCAGCTACAGCTATCAGCTCGATAATACCAATGCCGCGGTCCAGGCGCTTAACGACGGTGAGTCGTTAAGCGAAAGCTTTACTTATACCCTTAGTGACAATGAGGGTGGGACCGATTCTGCTGAGCTGAATATCAATATCACCGGCAACAGTGACAACGCCCCGGTCATCAGCATTCCCGACAATGATATCGGCGCAGGTGATGAGGCGGTCCTTGAAGCTGGTTTGCTCAGGCCGGCCGATCCATCTGAAAGTGTCAGCAGCAGTTTCACGGTCAGTGCTGATGCTGGAATTCAATCGGTTTCGATTGCCGGACAGACGTTCAGCATTGCTCAACTCGAAGCGACCACGACCACGCCGGTGGCGCTGAATACTGGACTTGGCTCCTTGGTGATAAATGGCTTTGACAGTAGCACCGGTCAGATTTCTTATCGCTATACCCTGGGCAGCGCCCAGGATCACAGCGGCGGTGAGGTTATCGACCAAATCGCCGTCGGGGTGACCGATCTGGCCGGCACGAGCCGCAGTGACAGTATTGATGTGCGGGTGATTGACGATGTCCCGCGTGGCACTGATCTTTCTGAGGCGTTGCTGGTCAATCCAGAACCCTTGACCTACAACATCATGATTGTCCTCGACCGTTCTGGGAGTATGGCTTGGGATGCCAACGGGAATCAGTCGGGATCTGCCAATTTTGATCCGACCACAGTGCGCCTCGATATCGCCCAGCAGGCGCTTCAGGCGATGTTTAATCAGTATGACGCACTGGGCAATGTCAATATCCGGGTGGCGGATTTTTCCACTGACGTCAATCAGACCGGTTGGTTTGTCGATGATAAGAATTCCGCCACCGATTACATTAATGAACTTTCCGCAGATGGCGGCACCAGGTACACAACCGCCCTGGATGCTGTGATGGATGGGTATGTCCCACCGCCACCGGCAGATAAAACCATTCTCTACTTTATCTCCGATGGTGAGCCGAATAGCGGCTACGAGGTTGGTCCGAGCCTGGAAGCGGAGTGGGAGTCTTTCATCGACGCCAACGCCGATATTTCTTTCGGCATCGGGATCGGTGAGGCTGGACTCGGTTCATTGCAGCCGATTGCCTATCCGGATAATCCCGATGGCAATTCCGACTTTGCCATTAAGGTTGCCTCGGTGACCGATTTGCAGCAAACCCTGCTTGACACTGTTGATGGCAGCTCCATTGCAGGCTCGGTGTTCGATGTGAGTGAGGGTAATGGACCCGGTTTCAAGTTTGGCGCTGATGGTGGCCATCTGCAGAGCATTGCCATCGATGGCAATGTCTTCAGCTACGATCCCAACGGAAATGATCCGGCCCAGATCAGTTTTACTACTCCTCTTGGGGCGACCTTCGAGTTTGATTTTGTTACCGGCGAGTACCTGTATTCCATAGCCTATGACGGCTCATTGTTGGGGCAGCAGGAAGTTTTCGTTATCACCGCAGTAGATAATGATGGTGATCTGGCGACCCTCAATCTGATCGCCAATCTCACCTACGACGTCGGTGTTGACGCCAATCGGGATATTGTTCTGACCAATATCGACGCTGGCTCGCCGGTTGAGATTGCGGCTGCCGCCTTGCTGCACAACGACAACCTCGGCGATGGTGCGGAATTGACTGCGGTCAGCGATGCCTTTGCCGGAACGGTCAGCGGAACCGGGCCGGTTGTATTTACTCCGGACGGCGAACTGGGTGAGGTCACCGGATTCGGGGATGTCGGCACGACGACCAATGAAGCGGCCGCTGACAGTGAAGAAAATCCGCTGAACGACAGCCTGAGCAATGCTGTGGATCTCACCGATCGGAGCCTGTTCGGTTTGCCTGACGCCCAGATGAGGGTTTTTACCACCAACGATGATCTTCCCGCCCTGGCCTTTTATGGTTCATTGGATAGTGATAACAGAAGAAATAACGGCCAGGACCAGGACTGGCTGAAAATCAAGCTGTTTGCCAATGAGCAGTTGCAGTTCGATGTCGATGACGCCAATGATGTCGAGGTCGACCTTTATATTTATGATGCTCAGGGAAGGTTGCTGCAAAGCGATACCCGTGGCAACGATCCCTTTGGCCAGTTTACCGCTCCGGAAGAGGGGGAGTATTTTCTTCAACTCCAGGCAAGTTCGGCAAATGATTCCGGTGATTACAAACTCTTCCTGTCGGTCGATTCAAGCGCTGCGGATCTGCCGGTGACCGGGTTTGATTACACACTTACTGCCGATGTTCTTGACGATACTGCCGAAGTAGAGCTGTTTGCGGTAGAGGGCAATGCCCTGCTCGGCTCCGAACGCGATGAAATTCTCATCAGCGCCGACACTGGTGACAGTTTGGTTGGGGGGGGAGGCATGGACGTGCTGCTTGGCAATGCCGGAGATGATCTTTTAGACGGTGGTGAGGGGAATGATCTGCTGGTGGGTGGTACTGGGGACGATATTCTGGATGGTGGCGAAGGGCGGGATCATTACGCCTGGCAGCTTGGGGATCAGGGTGTCGCTGGCGCCCCTGCCCGGGATCAGATAAACCAGTTCGAATCTGGCAGCGAAGGGGACGTTCTGGATTTGGCGGACCTGCTGCAGGGCGAAGAGGGCAATCCGCTGACGGAGTACCTGCAGTTCAGCAGCGGAAATTTCGATGCTCAAGGAGATGCCGCCGATACCAAAATCAGCATTGACCATGACGGCGGGGGGACTTTTGCAGTAACCCAGGAAATCGTTCTCAACGATGTCGATCTGACCGGCGGTGGGAGTTTCTCCAACCAGGACATCATCAACGATCTGTTGATGAATAAAAATCTCGAAACCGACTGAACATGAACGCCCCGGAAGTTCTTTTTTTCCGGGGCTTCTTTGCACTGCTTTAAGGGAATTTAAATTCAAAAAAACAATGTCTTGTCTTTGATTCCCTCATTAAATAAGCTATTCTCATAACTGCTTTGTCCGTTTTTTCGTGAACTTCATGTCTAAGGATGGGTGCAATGGTAATCAGATTTCTCTGTTGGGGGCTTGCCATACTGCTGACTCTGTCGAGCACTTCCGATCTTCTGGCGCAAACAACCGTCAACTCCAGTATTCAGGCCGCCTTAAAAAATAATCCTCGGCTCAAGGTTTTGCAAAACAATCGAGATGCCTTGCTGCATGAATTGCGACAGGCCAAAGGCGGTTATCTGCCCAGGCTCGACCTGAGTGTCGGCTATGGAACCGAACAGCATAGCGATAAGGCCACCCGGGTCGGTGATGACCCAGGCAATGAGGATTGGGAATCTCGTGGTGAGGCCTCTCTGGTTCTGGATCAATTGCTCTACGATGGCGGCGTTGTCGGTGGTCGGATTGGAGTGCAGAGAGCGAAGCTGGAATCAGCCAACAAGCGGGTTTTCGATAACGCCGAAGCGATCGCGCTGGATGCTGTGATCGCTCACCTCGACGTTTATCGGCAGCGGAAATTGGTCACACTGGCCGAAGACAACGTCAAGGTGCATCGCCAGATCCTCGGTTCGCTGCAAGAGCGCCAGCGCGCTGGCGCTGGAAGTATCGCCGATGTCACCCAGACCCAGGGACGTTTGGCCAGGGCCAGGGCCACTCTCGCCAGTGCCAAGGCGGATCTGGGCAGAGTGATTGCTAATTATGAGCGTGTGGTTGGCGAGAAGCCTGCCAAGCTCTTACCTGCAGGAGCTCCAGCTTCGACACCTGCAACGCTGGAGACGGCCCTAGAATTAGCGCAGCAAAACAACCCCAAGGTTCAGGCGTTAGCGGCCGATATCGGTGAGGCTGAAGCGCGCCGCAAGCAGGCCGATGCAACCTATTTCCCCAAGTTCAATCTGGAGCTGAGCAGTCAGTATGACGATCAGGTTGAGGGGGATAACTCCTGGCAGAATACCAATGCGGCTATGCTGCGCATGCGTTGGAACCTGTTTAACGGTGGCAGCGATGCGGCCGGAAAAAGATCAGCGCATTATCGCGTCCAGCAGGCGGTTGCCAGCCGCAATGATCAGCTGGTGGATATTGTTGAAGAAACCCAGGCGACCTGGGCACAGTATGAGGCCGCCAGAGAACGCAAGATAGCCTTCAGCGAGGCAGCCAACTTCAACAAGGAGACCCTCGATTCCTACCTGAAGCAATTCAACGTCGCCCAGCGGAGCCTGCTGGATGTTCTTGACGCTGAGAATGAACTTTTCCAAACCTCGGGTCTCTGGGTGACGGCGCAGGTCAATGAAACGATCAGTGCTTCCCGTTTATTGGTTCTTGCTGGGCGCCTGCAAGGTGCCAAAAATGGCTATACACCGGTTCAGGAGCCTGATATCAGCATCAAGCCGTTGCAGTTGACTGCCCAAAGGCAACCGTTGGGCCTGTCGCCTCTGCCGCTGGAAACACCGCCGGCCTACCAACGCAGTGGCCAGGCGGTCAGGACCAATACTGGCCCTGTTCTGCTGAGCCGCCCTGAGCCGGTCCTGGAAAAACCCCAGGTGTTCCTTGAACGCTGGGCGGCCGCCTGGACAGCCAAGGATGTTGAAACCTATCTGGCCAGTTACGATGAGGATTTTTCACCCGCCCATGGCCTCAGTCGCATGAAGTGGGAAGAGCAGCGGCGCAAAAGGCTGCAAGGACGCAGTTACATCCAGGTTGAATTAAGCGAGATGGAGATTGATAAGCTCGCCAAGAACCGGGCCAGGGTCAATGTGCTGCAGACTTATCGCAGTGACAGTTATTCTGACCGGGTGCGCAAGCAGTTCGACCTGATCGAAAAGGGTGGGCGTTGGTTTATTCTGCGGGAAAAAGTCCTCGGCTCTGCCAGCTAGGCGACCGAGCCCATTTACCAAAGGCATTGTAAAAAAGAAACCGGCCGGTGAATGAATTCACCGACCGGTTTCTTTTTGTCAGGCTTCAGGCTCTAGGAATGCAGCCAGTCTGTCATCTCCTTTTGGGTCTGAGTCCAGGACTCCGTCAGGCGTAATTTGAGGAAGGTCTGCAACAGGCTCTCGAACATCTGCTCACCTTCTTCTACTGCTCCGACCTTGGTATAAAAGGCTGCCGCCGCTTCTGCCTGAGGGTCGTCATTTGGATCGCCATCCGGCTTGACCATAGGCGTGCGGTAGCTGCCGAATTGAAAGCGTTCTCCTTTCAGGGTCAGTTTCCAGCCCTCCTCATCATCCTGGCGCAGATGCAAAGTCGCTTCTTCGATCTCTTTCCCCTGAAGCAATGCCGCCCGCACTTCACTGTATTGATCCTGCTGCCCGGAGACCACCACTTTCTGCGGCCCATCCTGGCCGCCGCCGAGCAGAACCAGACGATGATCAAGAAAGGCGGTGAAGGGCTGTTCGGACAACAGCGGGCCGGGAGTGGTGACCCGGTAACCGGAGTCGGAATTCAAAGTGCGGAAAAAGAGCCACTGCAGAAATTCGCTGCCGAGCCAGCGGTTGGCTTCGATCTGTTCAAGGGTGCTGTCGGTTTGTGCTTGATTCGTTTGTTGGAGTGCCTCCTGCAGGTCACTGGGGATGATCTTTGCGGCTCGGGAAAAAGGGTGCAGCAACTGCAGGCGCAGGTCCGGGAAGGTCTGGTGAAAGAGGCCCTGAAAACTGTCGATCACAGCCTGGCTCAAGCTACACAGGCGCAGCAGGTTGTTTTCACTGTCCCAGACCACGTCATAAAACGCTGGCGTCGGCAGGGTGCGGGCCATCAGCAAGCTGCGGGCCTGGTCCCGGATCTGTTCAAGCTCAGCTTTGGGAACCCGATTGAAGGTAGGCTTTCCGGCCAGGAATTGCTCGGAGAGGCGCTTGACCTCGCGCTTGTAGAGGGCGGCTGGGATACGGCGCCGGTCCTGGCGTAGACTGAAACAAAGATATTGTTCTCGCCAGCAACTTAGCTCCGAAGAAAAATCGCTGGTCTCGTAATCATCCAAATGGACCCAGCCGATCGCCTGCTCCTCCGTCGACTGTTCAATTGAGCGAAATCCTTCCTTGGCGAGTTGTTCCAAGATATCCATGCGCTGGTTCTGTTCTTTCAGGTTGCCAAGAACCTCGAAATGGCAAATGCTGGCTGAAGCGGCCAGAAAACCCATAGTTTCTCCTTCTGTCAGGTGGTCATTACGAATCGTTTGGGAAATGCAGCGCCGAGGCGCCAGAGACGTGGAAGCTGAAGTCAGCTTCGGTGGTGATAATAATACTGTCCGCCAAACTCCCGCCGATAGGTCCGGTTGTGCTCGGCGAGTTTTCCGAGGAGCAGGTTGAGGGTTTCGGCGTCGAAAAATCCCTGTTCGATAAAGAACTCTCCCATCTGTTTTTGTCGGCTACGTTGATGCAGCAACAAGGCTTTTACCTGCAGCTGGCTAAGCAGGTCCAGCTGCTCGGCGCGCTCGCCAAACCTGGCGCCGGCTTTGCGAAGATTGAGGACCTGGCGGATCTGGACATCATTCAGCCAGCCCCAGCGTCTGGCGATTTCACCGATTGTCGGGCGCTGCTGCCGTTGCCAGGAAATTGCCGAGATGACCGCGTTGAAAGGAATCGTCCCCTGATAATAAAGGAACAGGCCGAATTGCAGCGGGCGGGCGGGAAGCGGCCCCCGATAATATTGACTGCGGCTGCGTGGGCCGCTACGCCTTTGCGGCTGAGCGGGGCTGGCTGCAGGGGAACGATGATTTTTCGCTGGGCAGAAACGGTCGCGTTGTTTAAGAAACTGCTGCACCGTTTCGTAGGCCAGGCTGAGATCTTGAAACAGCCGCTGCTGTTTTTCCTTGATCCGTTGTTCGGCGACCGCGAATCGATCCGGATGGATAGCTTTTGCCTTATTCCGGTAAGCGCTACGCACTCCAGAGGGTTGCAAATAGTGAAGAAAATCTCGATTGAACTGCAAGTCCGGGCCGAACAGGGTGCGACAGGCGCGGTACGCTTGAATTTCAGTGATCTGCGACATAGAAATAGGTGATTCCCGAAGGTAAGGATGTTCAGCTTGGCTTTTTTATAGCCTAAAAATACCCTGGGAACAAGAGGCAAGCAGTCGGGTCAGCTGGTCTATGCTTCCGGTTTGGCGTTCTTGGCAGAGAGGAACTTATCGATCCGTTTTTGGTCTTCCTTGAGGATGTTGATGAAGCGCATACCGGTGATAAGGATGGTCTCGTCCTGCTCGGGTCGGCACCAGGCAATTTCCGTTATGGCACAGATTGGTACTTTGCCGTCATCCAGATCAATAAGCATCAGGCAGAGGTCGGATAGGTTGACGGGTGGTCGCATGGAAAATCGAATACCGCCATTGCTGATATTGACCTGACAAGGATTGAACCCTTCCAGATTGAAGGGAGCTTTCGGGCTTTGCAGAACTTTGATGTTTTTTTCCCATGTCTCCCGCAGGTCTTTAAGAGTTCCTTGGCCGCGGCTGAAACGGATGCCGAGACAGCAGTCGAGGCGGGGAGAATTACGCCGCTGAAACATCTGCAGGTCGGGTTGAATCTTTACGGCAATCCGCTGTCCGTCAATCTGCTTTTCAAAACGACCGGTAACCCTGACGCCAAGGCCCATCGCTTCGGAACTGATTTCGAACAGCAACTCTGGAGTAAAGGGGTATTGGTTCGCCGCATCTTCGGCATAAGGAAGATAAAGAATATAGGTCGTGTCTTCGCCGCTGTCGAGGGTTGCCGAGAGCAGTTCCGTTCTGCCTTCTGTATCTTGAGGGTTCTGTGTTTTCAGAATGAGGCTTTGGCCGCTTTTAAAGTAACGTTGGTAAATCATACAATCTGTCCATTTGATTGATCCAAGCTTCCAGTCTTATTGCTGAAAATCGAAAATTTAGCCGCCCCTTACATGTCGTGGCAGCTCTCGCAGTTCTCCTCGACAGAAAAGGCCGTATCGCCATCGTGGCATGCGCCGCATGAAAGGCCGTCAGCCATTTGTTCCATGGTACGGATCTTTCGCTGGCTGCGATCGGGAACAAACAGGTCAGGATGACAATCGCTACAGCCGTAAAGCTCGGTATGCAGCGCATGGCTGAAAAGTGCGTCACCAGCGTCGGTGCTGAAATCGATATCGGCGGTCGGATGACAGCTTGAGCAGTTCTCAGTGACTGAGAAGGCTTTCTGGCCATTATGGCATGCTCCGCAGGATCGTCCTTTTTCCATATCGGTCATGCTGGCTGGCGGATTTTTAACCGGATCGATGTTGAAGACCTGATTGTGGCAGAAAACACAATTATTGCCCAACGCTTCCAAGTGTCCGTAGTGGCCAAACCCCACAGCACCCACTGCAGGATTTTCGATTATCGCGACGTCATCAATCCAGCGTGCCGAGCCGAGGGCGGGAAGCATCAGGAGGAAAAGGAGCGGAGCAATATATTTGATCATAATGAAATCCTTATAAAAAAAGATTAATTTTTATTATGGCAGAAAATTGTCTGCAAACCAAATGGAAAATCATGAAATCCCTTAACAATAAGGTTTCCACTTTGCTATCTTCGCCTTATGGAGGAGTTTCATAATGGAAAGGTCTGATCAATATTTTGTTGTGACCTCGCCCGGTTTTGAAGAGATCTGTCTTGCTGAGCTTGCCAAGCTGGATATCTCCGGGACCCTGACAGGCCGGGGCGGGGTGGAATTTTCCGGCGGTCTGACGGAGCTGTACCGGGCCAATCTCTGGCTGCGTAGCGCCTCGCGAATTCTGGTGCGTTTGGACACCGTCAGCGCGCGTGATTTTCCGACCTTGTTCAAACGCCTGGTTCGACTGCCCTGGGGACGCTTTATCAAGCCAGGCGCACATTGTGAGATGCGGGTCGTCTGTCATCGTTCACGTTTGAACCATAGCGGGCGGGTAGGGCAGACCGCGGTCGAGGCAATATCCAAAGCGCTCGGTGAGCCGTGCTCTCCGGATGGGGAGACGCAAAGGGTCTTTATCCGTCTGGAGGATGATCGCTGCCAGGTTTCGATTGACAGCAGCGGGGAGCTGCTGCACCGACGCGGCTATCGTCGCGCTAAGGTGACCGCCCCCTTACGGGAAAATCTCGCTGCTGGTGCCTTGCTGGCGCTTGGCTACGATGGCAGCAGACCGCTTGTCGATGGCATGACCGGGTCGGGCACCTTTGCTATTGAGGCGGCCCTGATTGCAACACGCCAGGCACCTGGCCTGGAGCGGGAGTTTGCCTTCATGCGCTGGCCAAAATATCGCTCGGGACTCTGGCGACAACTCTGCCGGACTGCCAGAGAGCAGCAAGCCGGCAGCCCGGACGCGGCGATCACCGCGGTCGACAACAACCCCCAGGCGATCACTGCGGCCCGGCAGAATGCCGTGGCTGCCGGGGTGGCCGAAATGATCAATTTTAGCTGCCAACCAATTCAACAACTTACCGCGAACCCTCTGCCGGGGTTGCTCATCTGTAATCCCCCCTATGGCGAAAGGATTGGCCGAACCGCGGCCTTGCGCAGCCTCTATCGTTCTTTAGGTCAGGTTTACCGCGAAACCTTTTCCGGCTGGGAGGCTGCCCTGGTCTGCCCCGATGCCGAACTGAGCCGGGCAGCGGGAATTGCTTTTAAGCCGCTGATCCGCTTCTCAAACGGTGGGATCCGGGTCGCCTTATTGAAAAGACCCTGAAAAACCCTTGACTTCAGAAGGGCTGCCGGATATAAATTCAGGTTCTTGTGGCCAGCGGCTGCAAAGATTGATCAGAAAGCGGGGTGATTGTTCGTGGAAATCACTGTTGTCGACGGTAACGTCGAAAAAGCGATTAAAGTTCTCAAGCGTAAGCTGCAGCAGGAAGGTCTCTTCCGGGAAATGAAGCAGCGCAAGTTTTACGAGAAGCCGAGCGTGAAGAAAAAGCGCAAGGAAAAAGAAGCACAGCGTCGTCTGCGCAAGAAGATGCGTGCCATGAAGCGCTTCAGCTAAGTCGCTTGAAGATGCACAGATAAAAAGCCGATCCGGATTGCCGGGTCGGCTTTTTTCGTTGCTGTTTTCCCCTGGTGGAGAAGTATCTTCAAAGTCAAGGTCGCGGG
>CAMYNR010000145.1 GCA_947259715.1 uncultured Desulfuromonadales bacterium | reverse complement strand
CGACAAACAGCAGGGAACCGCAGCACAGAATCAGGGCCGAGAGAAACCCGGCCCGGCCGGTGGCGAAAAAACTCTGGATGAATTGGCGCCGATAGCGGACCAGCAGAAAAATCGCCATCATAATACCGGTCAGCAGGCAACGCCAGAACAGCAGGGACCAGAGATCGCAATTGATCAGCCTGACCAGCAGGGCGTCGGGGCTGAGAATCAAAACTGCGGTAAAGGTCAGCAGTAGACCTTTGTTATGGGTCGAGAGGGTCATGGCGGCGATTGAATACACAGCCAGGGCAAAAAAAGCAAGCGGCTTTTCGCTCTGCCCTGGAAACGGCAGCAGAAGGGTTCAGGAGGTTTTTCTATGGCAATCAGCGGCAACCCGAAAAAACTGGCGCAGGATATCGCGGAAGGCTTTTTGAGCTTGTCTCCGCCGGGGTTGAAAAAATACAACCCGGCCGATTTGAAGGTGATCCTCAATAATCTCTCCCTGGTTCAGCGGGAGTGGCGTCAGACCCAGGTGCCGCAGGAAGAGGTGCTGCTGGTCAAGGCGAAAAACATGCGCCTGTCCCGGCTGAATCAGGCGGAAATGGTGCTGCGCAGTTATTGTAAAAAACAGCGGATTCCGATTTGAAAATTCAGCGCTTCAACCAGTGATCAAATTCCCGGTCGACCGCGTCACCATCCCCGAAGTTCAATTCCAACAGGCGCCGCAGGTGGCCCATGCTGGTGGCATCTTCGGCAACGAAAATAAAACCGTAATAGTTGCCGCGCTGATGAATCAGCTCGCCGGTGAAATTCAGGGTCAGCTCAGTATCGGGCAGGGTGATGGTCAGGGGGTACTGGTCACCAATCCGGGTTGGCAAATCGTTATGCGCCTTGAACAGGGCGCCCTGGAGGGCAAGGTCAACCAGTTCGCAGGCCTGGGGTCTGGCGTCGATGGTGATCAGGGCCTTGGTTTGAAAGGTGATCCGGCGAAAGTTTCGTTGTTCAGTCATGAGAAGTCTTCTCCTGCGCCAGGCTTACGGGAGCATGCCCTGCCTCCAGATGATTTTCTGCTCCGGTCGGAAGAGGGGAATGTTTGTGCGGTTTAATCTTGTGGTTTTCAATTCTAGCAAAATAATTGAAGTTTTGCTGGTTTTGAGAGATTTTGTTCTGTCAGAGTTGGTAAAAGCAAACTTGACAAGGGCTTGCAGCCGCTGCCGAATCATCAGCGCCACTGACCGGGGGTGCGCAATTGAGCAGCCCCGGTTGTGGGATTGCTCCTTGCGCGGATGGGGGTGCGCGGGTACATTATCTTAAATATATTCAATCTCTCGCCAGGATTATTATGCCGTTGTCGTTTTTCTTTGTTCTGCTGCTTCTGCTGCTGCCAGCCTGTTCCGGCCGCCAGATCGCTGCCGAGAAAGGCACCCTTGAGCAACCGCAGACCGGTCTCTATGGACAGGTCAGTCGCAGCGACGGCCAGCCGGCAAGCGGCGCCTGGGTGTTTGCTTATCGCCGGCAGCCGGAGAAATTGCGCGGGCCGGCTGACTATGCTGCGCGGGTCATGCGGCAAGGCGAATATGTTCTCGACCTGATCCCGGGGCGCTGGTACCTGGTGGCGCGCAATCGTCAGCAGGGAGCGATCAGCGGACCGCCGAAGGCCGGTGATGCCTGGGCGGTCTATCCGGGCAATCCGATCGAGCTGGCTGAGCAGCAGGTGGAGCGGATTGATTTCCATTTGCAGGGCGTTGCACAGCCGATGCTGCTGCGGGAAGGCAGTCTGACCAGTGGCGATACCGGCTTGCGCGGTCGTCTGGTCGATGGTCAGGGCCGTCCAGTAGCGGGAGCCATCGCCCTGGCTTATCAAAGCAGGGATTTTCGTCGCATGCCCGACCAGACCTCCGCTGCGGTTGGCAGCGACGGGCGTTTTGTCCTCTATCTGCCGCAGCCGGGGCGTTATTGCCTGGCAGCCAGGGAGCGAACCCGCGGTCAGCCGATTCAGGGCGAATTGTACGGCTTGCTCGCTGCCGGGAGGTCGAGCAGGGGCTGATCCTCGATGTCGGAGATATTCGCTTGACACCATATTTACGTTAAAATGAGGGGGTCGGCGGCCAGTGGTGGTCGCCTGGCGTGAACCTTTATAACCCCGAACCTTGATGGGGAGCATATGCAAAAACGAACAAAACTTTTCGGTCTGGGCTGCTTGTTGCTGGTCTTCGCGCTGCTGCCGGGGTTCAGCCTGGCTAAGATTGCCGATGATTTTGACAGTAACCGGGCCCGGCTGCTGGGACACATGATGCAGCAGCAGCTTAACCGCTACCACTACAGCCAAAAACCGACCGACGATGCCCTCTCGCACGCGGCTTTCGATCTTTATCTTAAACAGCTCGATTTTCAGAAGCGCTTTCTGCTGCTGAAGGATGTTGCTCAGCTGGAGAAATTCCGGGATCAGATCGATGATTCGATCCGCCGCGGCCGGCTCGACCTGCCGAAGGTCGGGCGCGATCTGCTTAATCAACGGATTGCCCAGGTGCAGAAGATCAGTGAGGAGCTGCTGGCCGGACCTTTCGATGCCAGCGTCGCGGAGAGTATCGAAGTCGATCCGGAAAAACTGGCCTTTGTCGCCAACCTTCAGGAATTGCGCGAGCGCTGGCGGAAAATCCTCAAATTTCAGGTGCTCAGCCGTTATATCAACCTGCGTGAGGATGAAATCGGCACCGATGAGCAGGGCAACCTGCTGCCGGTGAGTGAAGAGCAGGAACAGCAGCTGCTTAAGCAGGCCCAGGAAAAAGTCGCGAAGACCAATGGCAGCCTGTTTTCGCGGATGCTCGATGAGTCCGCTCAGGATCACTACGACCGCTACCTGAACGCCATCTCCAGAGCCTTCGATCCACATACCAGCTACCTGCCGCCGACTTCGAAAGAGGATTTCGATATCCAGATGAGCGGCTCCCTAGAAGGGATCGGCGCCACCCTGCGCGAGGAGGATGGCTACATCAAGGTGGTGCGGATCATTCCCGGCAGCGCGGCATTTCGCCAGGGGGAACTGGGCGCTGATGATATTATCCTTAAGGTGGCGGAGGGGACCGGCGAGCCGGAGGATATCACCGACACCCGGATTCGCGATGCCGTGGCGCTGATCCGCGGTAAGAAGGGTACCGAAGTTCGCTTGACGGTGAAAAAGCCGGACGGTCGGCGGCTGATCATCCCGATTATCCGCGATGTGGTGGAAATCGAAGAGACCTTCGTCAAAGGGACAATCCTTAAAGGCAAAGCCGATGGGCGCAGCTTTGGTTACATCAAGGTGCCCTCCTTCTACCGCGATTACAGCGGCAAAACCGGACGGAACGTCACCGATGACATGCGCGAGGAGTTGAAGCGGCTGAAAAAAGAGCAGATCTCCGGCCTGGTGCTGGACCTGCGCAACAACGGTGGCGGTTCCCTGACCGACGCGGTGACCATGACCGGCCTGTTTATCGAAACCGGGCCGGTGGTTCAGGTGCGTAACGGCGCGGGGAATATTCGCGTGATGCGCGATGACGACAGCTCGGTAGAATATGACGGGCCGCTGGTGGTCCTGGTCAACCGCTTCAGCGCCTCGGCCTCGGAGATTCTTGCCGGAGCTCTGCAGGATTACGGCCGAGCCCTGATCGTCGGCGACGAGCACACCCATGGCAAGGGCACCGTGCAGCAGATGCTCGATCTCGATCGCTACCTGCGGTTGCGCGGCATGGAAAAATATCTGCCGCTGGGAGCTGTCAAGGTGACCATCCAGAAATTCTACCGGATCAGCGGCGAATCGACCCAGGAAAAAGGTGTCACCCCCGACGTGGTGTTGCCGTCACGGTTGGATGGACTTGAAAGTGGCGAGAAGTATCTTGATTACGCCCTGCCCTGGGATCACATCGAGTCGGCCGACTATCGCCGCTGGGCCAAATCCGCAGCCAATATCCAGGTTCTGCGGCAGCACAGCGCTGAACGGGTCGGCAGCGACGCCGAATTTCAGGAGATTGTTCAGCAGTCCCAAGAGGCGCAAAAACGTCGCCAGGAGACCCGCCAATCATTGCTGCTCAGCGACCTGCTTGCCGAGCGCGAGCGTTTGCGCGAGTCAGGCGGCCAGGAGCGGCCTTCGCCACATGGCGCGATGAGCAGTAGCGAAAAGGACCCAAAGGGGAAGCCGAAGAGCCTCGACGAAGAGGTTGCGGACGATCCCTACGTCGATGAGGGGGTGGCGCTGCTGTTGGAATTGCTGGCTGAGCAGAGCTGAGCATTCCGCTGGCAAAAAAGATTTCAATCTGCAAAAAAAAGCCGGGACACAATGTCCCGGCTTTTTTGCAATGGGTGCCCCTCGCTATTGGTTAGTAACTTTTGCTTTCGCTCTCTTCGCTGGCGCCCTCTTTCATTTCGCCATATTCAGGGGAGAGACCAAAAAATTCCTGCTGATCACTATTGGGAGCCAGGGCTTGCAGGGTTGTCCGATCCGGCATCCCGGTTAGCGGCAGACCTTCTGCGCTCTGAAATTTTTGAATTGCATCATTGGTCTCCGCGTTGAGGGTGCCGTCGATATTGCCTACCTCATAACCTTGTTCCTGCAGAAGACGTTGCATTTCCTTGATCTGGGCCTTGTTAAGCTCAGGATTTTGCTCAGGGGCAACTGCAGCCATCTCGGCTGAATCGCTCCAAGATTCGCTTGCTTTACTTTCATGCTGGTCTGCCAGGGCTTGACCGCCGAGCAGCAGGCAGGCCGAAAAGATCAGGGTTAAGATTGTCAATCCACGTTTCATTTGATTTCTCCTTTTCAGAACGTCTGTATGAGGTCACCCATTGTTTATCGCGTCAGGCGTCCAGTCCGTCTGGCTGCTGTCACTTTCTGCTGACGGGCTGCGCATGTCGCCTGTCCCTGGTGAATGTTTTAGCAGGCCCGATTCGATTGTCAATCGAGGAAAAAAACCGAAAATCGGCATTTACCTCTTCAGGGAAAAACAGTGATGTAATATTCATGAGTTAATGAACGGCCAGGCTGGAAGATTTTTCTGGTTGGTAAAAATTATTTTTTCCTGACTTGGGAAAAACCATATCTCTGCTGTTTAAAGACTGGTTAGCCAGATAAAAAAAGCCGGGAGATTTCTCCCGGCTTAAACTTTATGGGTGTCCTTCGGTTGGCTTGTTAGTAACTGTTAGTAACTTTTTTTCTCTTTGGTTTCAGAGGCTTCTTCCTGCATTTCGCCAAACTCTGGTGAGAGACCGAAAAATTCCTGTTGGTCACTTTCGGGTGCGAGGGCCCGGAGGGTTTTCTGGTCAGCCTGTCCGGTTTGCGCCAGGCCTTCATCCTCCTGGAATTCGCGGATCGCTTCAGTGGTTTCTTCGCTCATCACGCCGTCAACACTGCCGACCTCGTAGCCTTTTTCCTGAAGCAGACGCTGCATCTCCTGAATCTGCTTTTGATCAAGCTGGTGCGCTTGGCCGGCGCTGTCATGCGCCATTCGCTTCATTTGATTCTCCGCATCACCCATGGTGTGTTTCGAATCGGATGCTGTTGCCTGGCTGGCCAGCAGCAGGCAGGAGATCATGACGAGAGTTAGGATTAACAGTAAACGTTTCATTTAAGCGCTCCTTTCAGATCCATTTTACGGCCACCCACAATGGATTGGTCGGGTTCGTTCGACCGCGACCAGATTTTCAAGATCAAGCTTGGCTGGGGATAGCACCCTGGCCCTGATAATGTTTTAGCAGGGTGCAAGAGTTTGTCAAATGGAAAAGAATGGCGAAAAAACAGCGGGTTAGGGGCGCTGGCAAAGGTCGAACAATATTGAATACTTAATGAGGGCAGTGGAGAGAAGAAATAATTTTTAGCGCTGTCGAGTGGTGTCAGCGAAGCTGTTGATGGGGCCCTTTCAGGCGACTAAATCCGCTGGGTAAGCCGGTGCTTGACGAGGGTCCGTGGGACAATGACCGTCACATTGAGCTGTCTTTCCAGGAGCTCAAGGTTGCTGTTATGGGGCGGATAATCCCGGGTCGCCGTTTGCAGGCCGGAAAAACTGATCTCCCCCTGCTTCAGAAACTCAATCACATCCTCAAGATGAGACAGACCGATGGTGAGCATGGCGTTCGGCGCGGAGATTGTCCCTTGTTTGCGGGCGGATTCGACCACCGCAGGAACGCTTTGCAGTATCGTTGCGGTACGCCGCTTCTGCAGGTAGGCGAGTTCACGGTGAACAGGCGCTGTCAACGAAGTGTTTGCAGCCAGGCTGGTATGCAAACGGTCGCGGGTCTGGCTGTAGAGAGCACGATCTTCCACCTGGGTGAGGCCGATACCGTAATTCTCGTGCAGCAACAGCTCGGCGTTGGTAAAGACCGAAGTGTCGCTGAGGGAGTCCTGGAGAACCCGGGTGTCGAGGAAATTATCGCTTAAGCGCAGCGGACTGGTGTCTGCCAGTGTCCCGAAAAAACCCTCAGGCAGCAGCAGTTCGACCTGTTTGCGGTTAATCAGCCACTCGCCAATGCGAAAGGTTTCCAGTTGGGCCTGAAGAGAGGCCGCAGAATTTTTGCCGGTGATCGCGCTGCGATGAGCATTGGCAATAATATAGATGTTGGCTGGAGCGGTTTCGTCGGTCTGGTAGACGATTTCTCCATATTCCTGAGGGAAATCGACCGAAAAGGTGCTGGGCACCTGCTGGGTGTTCAGGGTGGCTGCATGCAGGGTGCAGATCGGCAACAGCCAGACCAGGCAGGGCAGGAGGGTTTTCAAAAGTGCAGTGACAGCGGGGGGCTTATTTATCCAACTCATCGTGGCAACTTTCATCAATGACCTCCCGCTGGTTTACAGAAGATAGATCTTGAGTGCGCTGCAGAGGGTCTGGTCTTTCTGCGGCGGTCGATGATCTCAGGATTGATCAGAAGGTTATGCCGGGGATCTGGGTACGGCCAGGATTTGTTTGTTTTATTGGGTAGAACAGATGTTCTTAGATATAGTTAATTATCCGCAGAATGCGTAGGCTTGTCAATAAGAAAAGCAGAAATTAATTTTTCTGTTGATTGACTTCCCTTTTTGTTGTGCTACGCCCTTCGCGAAGAAGTCAGGATCGTTGGTGATGTTTTGGTTTTTCAGGCCTGCTCGGAGGCATGCAGCAGGCTGAGCAGCATCTCGGTGCGCGGCATTTCAACGCCCCTGGCCGCGGCCTGCTGAAGAGGGATCTGGAAAATCGCCTCCAGCTCAAGGGGGCGGCCGGCCTGCCTGTCCAGCTGCATGCTCGGCTGGTAATGGTCCATCTGGTCAGTGAAGTGGAGGAGCTGGGCAGCAAAGGCCGGGCCGTCGATCGGTTCAGAGAGCCCCTGGGCGTTGCCGCCACTGACAACCTCCAGCATCAGCTCCTCGACCAGCTGGCGGCATCTGGCATCGTTAAGCAACCGGGTGACGTCCTGATTGAGCAGGGCCGAGAGGCCGTTGAAGGGGATGTTCCAGACCAGCTTCTCCCAGCGCGCCCGGCGCAGGTCGGCGACCGCTTCGCAGGGTACTCCGGCGGCCTGAAACAGGTCAGCGAGCTGTTGGCTGCGCCGACTCAACCCGCCGGAAAATTCTCCCAGCCGGATTTTCCCTTCGCCGAGATGGAGAACGGTCCCCGGTTCACCACGATTGCTGCAGAGAAACGCTACGCCGCCAAGGGTGCGGTCGGCGCCAAACGCCTCGGCCAGCAGGTCTTCATTGCCGAGACCGTTCTGCAGGGTCAGCAAACAGGTTTCGGGTCCGACCAGCGGGCGCGTCAGTTCGATCAGTTGATCGTTGGCAAAGGTCTTCAGGCCGACCAGCACCATATCGACCGGACCGATCTGTTCCGGGTTGGCAAAGCCCTGGATCTGCGGGAGGTGAAAATCGCCATTGACCGATTTGATTTGCAGGCCGTTGGTCTGGATGGCCTGCAAGTCCCGGCGCAGCAGAAAGCGCACCTCCTGGCCGGCGCGCTGCAGCATGCCACCGTAGTAGAGACCCAGGGCGCCTGAGCCGATCACGCCAATGCGCATGATGAATTCTCCTTTTTGGCAATTCAGCTTGAACCCGCTGACGGCAGCTGATTTGACCTGCTGCGGCAAAAGGGCAGATGAGCCTGCGGGAGCAACGCAGAATGTTGCAGAGTTGGAAGAGCGGAATAGACTTATCTTTACCAGCTGATGCGCGATTCGGTACGCAGCGGCTCGTTTAATCTATCGGTTTGAAGTTGTCAGAGATATTAGCATAGCCGTTTTGGCAGCTCTATTAAAAAGCATTTTCTTTTTGGGATCAGGGATTTATCAGCGATTGCGGTTTGACGAGGCAAAGATTTTTGTGCTATATTTACAGGATCGAGCAAAAGGAGCTGACATTGTTTAAAATTGGAGATATGGCTGTTTACCCGACTCAAGGAGTCGGTGTGATTGAGGATATCGAGTCCCGTGAGTTTTCCGGGCAAAGTCAGAAATTTTACGTCTTGCGTATTGTTGACAGCGACATGACCATCATGGTTCCGGTCGGCAATGCCAACAATGTCGGCATGCGTCGTCTGATCGACGAAAAGCGCATTACCCGGGTGTTTGACGCCCTGGCCGAGCCGACCGACAGTGGCAAAATCGCCTCCTGGAGCCGTCGTCAGCGAGAGTACAACGATAAGTTAAAGAGCGGTGACCTGCTTGAAGTGGCGGAGGTCCTGCGTGATCTTTATCAGATAGGATCGGCCAAGGAGCTCTCCTACGGCGAGAAGAAAGTCATGGAGCAGGCCCGCAAGCTGCTGGTGACCGAAGTGGCCCTGGCCGAAGGAAACCAAGAGGATTCCGTCGTCAAGCGGCTGGAGAATATTTTTCACTGAGGATGAACTGCTAAATTGAATTGTCTGTTCATAGACCGGGTGCTCAGCACCTGGTCTTTCTTTTTTTTATCTCCAGGAGACTGTCGGCAGGCACCTGAGGGCTCGCGATGAAAGCTACGGTTTTGATCCCCGCCGCCGGGATGGGGCGCCGGATGGGGGCATCGGTCAACAAGCAGTATCTCGATCTGGCTGGCCGGCCGATTCTGGCCCATACCCTGGCGCTGTTCGATGGTCACCCACAGGTCGAACATATTTATCCCATTCTTCCTGCTGAGGAAATCAGCTACTGCCAGGAGCAGCTGGTGGCGCGCTACGGTTTCAGCAAGGTGCGGCGCCTGGTTCCTGGTGGCGCCGAACGGCAGGATTCGGTGCGCAACGGCTTGCTGGCCCTGGCGCAGGACGGTCTGGCGCAGGATCAGCGGCCGGTGCTGATTCATGACGGGGCCCGTCCGCTGTTTAATCCGCAGTTGATTCCGGAGCTGCTTGAGGCGATCGCCCGCACCGGAGCCTGTGTGCTCGGGGTGCCGGCCAAAGATACGATAAAAGAGGTCGATTGCGGCTTGATCAGCGCCACCCCCGACCGCCAGCGACTCTGGCAGGCGCAGACCCCGCAAGGCGCCTGCTATCGGCATCTGGCCGCTGCTTATAAGCGGGCCGCGGATGAGGGTATTGTCGGCACCGATGACGCTTCCTTGCTTGAGCTGGCGGGGCAGCCGGTGGCGATGGTGACCGGCGATTATCGGAATATCAAGGTGACAACTCCGGAAGATCTGGTGATTGCCACCGCTTTTCTTGACATGCAACAGGAGAATTTCGCATGATGCGCATCGGTCACGGCTATGACGTTCACCGCCTGGTTCCAGAGCGGAAGCTGATAATTGGCGGGGTGAAAATCGACTATGAGTTCGGCCTCCTTGGCCACTCTGATGCTGATGTGCTGCTGCATGCCATCTGCGATGCCATCCTCGGCGCCCTGGGGCTGGGTGATATCGGCAAGCATTTCCCCGATAGCGCCGCTGAATATGCCGGTATCGACAGCCGCAAGCTGTTGCGCAACGTCATAGAACAGGCCCAGCAGCGGGGTTATCAGGTCGGCAACCTGGACGCGACGATCATCTGTCAGCAGCCGAAGCTGGCCCCTCATATCGCCGCCATGGTGACCAATATCGCCGCCGACTGCCAGGTCGACGTGGAACAGGTCAACGTAAAAGCGACGACCACCGAGAAGCTCGGCTTTCCCGGCCGTGGCGAGGGGATCGCAGCCCATGCGGTTGCCTTGCTGCAGCGCAGTGGCGCGGCGGACGCGGTGAAAGCGACGATCTCAGCCTAATCTACTTAAAGGACGAAGCCTCATGAGCACGACGGAGACCCCCAGCAGCTCCAATTTTATCCGCAGCATCATCAGTGACGATCTGGCCAGCGGCAGACGCCAGCAGGTCATCACCCGTTTCCCGCCGGAGCCGAACGGTTATCTGCATATCGGCCATGCAAAAAGCATCTGCCTCAATTTTGGTCTGGCCACCGAATACGGCGGCCGCTGTCATCTGCGTTTCGATGACACCAACCCGGTCAAAGAAGAGGACGAGTATGTCGAAGCGATCAAGCAGGATGTCGCCTGGCTTGGTTTCGACTGGGGCGAGCATCTCTACTTTGCCTCCGACTATTTTGACCAGCTTTACCAGTGGGCCCTTAAGTTGATCAAAAAGGGCAAAGCCTATGTCGACAGCCAGAATGCCGAAGAGATGCGGGTCAATCGCGGCACCCTGACGCAGCCCGGGGTCGACAGCCCCTATCGTGAGCGCAGCGTCGAAGAGAACCTCGAGTTATTCGAAAAGATGAAAAATGGCGATTTTCCTGACGGATCACACATCCTGAGGGCGAAAATCGACATGGCTGCGCCGAATATGAACCTGCGCGACCCGGCCATGTACCGGATTCTCCACGCCGCTCATCATCGCACCGGCGAGAAATGGTGCATCTACCCGATGTACGACTTTGCCCATGGTCAGGAAGATTCCATCGAAGGGGTGACCCATTCGATCTGTACCCTGGAGTTTGAGGATCACCGCCCGCTTTATGAGTGGTTTCTCCAGGAGCTGGAAATCTTCGCGCCCCAGCAGATCGAGTTTGCCCGGCTGAACCTCAGCTACACGGTGATGAGCAAGCGCAAACTGCTGCAGCTGGTCAGTGAAAAGCATGTCGCTGGCTGGGATGACCCGCGCATGCCGACCATCTCCGGGATGCGTCGCCGCGGCTACCCGGCGGCGGCGATCCGCAGCTTCTGCGAGCGGATCGGAGTTGGCCGCAGCGCCAACTGGATCGATCTGTCGGTGCTGGAAGACTGCGTCCGCGAGGAGCTGAACGCGACCGCCTTCCGCCGCCAGGCGGTGCTCAAACCGCTCAAGGTGACCATCAGCAACTACGATCAGGTCGAGCTGCTTGAAGCGCCCAATCATCCACAGCAGCCGGAGGCTGGCAATCGTGAGCTGCCGATGAGCAGAGAGTTGTGGATCGACCGCGATGATTTTATGGAGAACCCGCCTCCGCCGAAGAAATACTTTCGCCTCGGTCCCGGCCGTGAGGTCCGGTTGCGCAACTCCTACATCATCAAGTGTGACGAGTTCATCAAGGATGAGAAGGGTGAGATCGTCGAACTGATCTGCTCCGCCGACCTGGCCACCCTGGGCAAGAACCCGGAAGGGCGGAAGGTGAAGGGGATCATCCACTGGGTCTCGGCCGAGCACGCGGTGAAAGTGCCGGTGCGCGTCTATGACCGACTGTTTGATCAGGAGAACCCGGACAAGGCGGAGAACTACCTGGCGGCCCTCAACCCCGAATCGCTCCAGGTCACAGAAGCCCTGGTTGAACCGAGCCTGCTTCAAGCTGGGCCTGGCGAAACCTTCCAGTTCGAGCGGGTCGGTTATTTTACTGTCGATGCCAAGGATTCGCAGGCGGGTAAGCCGGTTTTCAACCGGACCGTCACTCTGCGCGATACCTGGGCGAAGGTGAAATGATCGTAGGGGCGAACCTTGTGTTCGCCCTGTCAGAGGCCTTAGGGCATCAGTGGGCGAACACAAGATTCGCCCCTACCGCGTTTAATAAAATTCCGTACGGAGATTTAAATATGAGCCTACGCGTTTACAACACCCTCAGCGGCAAAAAAGAGGACTTCCAGCCGCTGGTCCCCGGCAAGGTCGGCATGTATGTCTGCGGTGTCACCGTTTACGACTACTGCCACATCGGCCACGCCCGCGCCAATATCGTCTTCGATATCATCTTTCGTTACCTGCAGTTCGCGGGTTATGAAACCACCTACGTGCGCAACTACACCGACGTCGATGATAAGATCATCAACCGCGCCAACGAGCGGGGCATCGACAGCAAAGAGCTGGCCGAAGAGTTCATCACCGCCTTTGACGAGGATATGGACGCCCTGGGGCTGGCCAAACCGAGCCACGAGCCGCGGGCGACTGAATATATCGGCAAAATTATCGAGATCTGTCAGGTGCTGATCGACAAGGGCAATGCCTACGCCTCCGGTGGCGATGTTTATTACCGGGTTGATAAATTCGACGATTATCTCAAGCTCAGCAAGCGCAACATGGAGGAGATGCAGGCCGGAGCGCGGATCACGCCGGGCGAGCAGAAGGAGAATCCGATGGATTTCGCCCTCTGGAAGACGGCTAAACCGGGCGAGCCGAGCTGGGAATCGCCCTGGGGGCCGGGCCGGCCCGGCTGGCATATCGAGTGTTCGGCGATGAGCTCCTCGCTGCTTGGCGACTCTTTTGATATCCACGGTGGCGGGCGCGACCTGATCTTCCCGCACCACGAAAACGAGATCGCCCAGAGCGAGGCCGCCAACGACAAGCCGTTTGCCAAGTACTGGATTCATAACGGCTTTGTCAACGTTAATCAGGAAAAGATGTCGAAGTCCCTCGGTAACTTCTTTACCATCCGCGATATTCTGAAAACCTATGATCCTGAGGTGGTGCGTTTCTTCATCCTGACCTCGCACTATCGCTCACCCATCGACTTCTCCGACCAGAACCT
>CAMYNR010000144.1 GCA_947259715.1 uncultured Desulfuromonadales bacterium | reverse complement strand
TGGCGCACCAGGATGCGCATGATCACCAGGTCCTCCCGGTTGGGCGGCATGCTGTAGGCGGCAATCTGCCAGCCGCGGGCCCTGATCCGGTCGGAGAGGTCGTAGAGGTTGAAACCGGGATCGACGCCCTCTTTTAGCGACCAGCTCATGGCCGGGATGCCGCCGCGACCGTTGTAGATGATGTCAAACAGGCCCATTTTCTCGATCTCATCGGACAGATAGTGGGCCGTGTCGTAGCAGGACTGCTGGATCTTGCGGTAGCCTTCCATGCCCAGGCGCAGGAAGTTGTAGTACTGGCAAATAATCTGGCCGCCGGGCCGCGAGAAGCTCAGCGCAAAGGTGGGCATGTTGCCGCCCAGGTAATTGACCCAGAAGATCAGGTCATCGGGCAGGTCCTCTTTGTCGCGAAAGACTACCCAGCCGCACCCCACGGGCGCCAGGCCGAACTTGTGCCCCGAGGTGTTGATGGATTTGACCCGCGGCAGGCGGAAATCCCATTCCAAGTCGGGCTCCACAAAGGGCGCCAGAAAACCGCCGCTGGCGCCGTCCACGTGGATGGGGATGTCCAGCCCCGTGTCCTTTTGGAGCTGATCGAGGGCGTCGCTGATCGCTTTGACCGGCTCGTAGACGCAGGTAAACGTTATGCCCAGGGTCGGCACCACGCCGATGGTGTTCTCATCGCAGCGCTTGATGGCATCTTCCGGGGTCATGGCCAGGTGATCCTTACCCAGGGGGATCTCTCGCAGCTCAATGTCCCAGTATTTCGCGAACTTGTGCCAGCAAACCTGCACCGGGCCGCAGACCATGTTGGGCTTGTCGGTGGGTTTGCCGGCCGCCTTCATTTTCTCACGCCAGCGCCACTTCATGGCCATGCCGCCCAGCATGGCGGCATCGCTGGAACCGGTGGTGGAACATCCCAGGGTGTTGGCGGAATCCGGCGAGTTCCACAAATCGGCCAGGATATTTTGGGGATACTCGTCCTTGTCGATCATGTTCTTGTCCATGCACTCGTCCATGAGCTTGTGGACCTCGGGTTCCGCCCAGGTCGAGACGAAGGTAGCCAGGTTTTGACGGGCGTTGCCGTCCAGCATCAGCTCGTCGTGCACCACCTGGTAGGCGTGGCGCGGGTCGTGCTCTTTCTGCGGCATCTTGTATTTCGGCATGCTAACCGACAGGTCCGTGGATGCAAACACATCATCCAAAAGATTTTCTCTGACTTTGTTTTTTTCATGTAAGGCCATTGTTTTTCTCCTTTCTTAATTGATTGTTTGTCTAGCTGGACCTTTTCCGAATCCAGTAGGTTACGAAGTGCTCCTATTAGACTTCCTTGTTGATTTGGTTGACTGAGTTAGTTGAGTTTATTGGGTTTATTGAGTTTACTGGTTTTACTGAGTCTGCTGATTTAATTGAGTTCGCCGAGTTTTCAATCAACCAGTCAACTTAATCAACGACTATCTTTGCCCCCATCCCCTCTATCCTCTGCTTGCGTCCTGACACCCCTGGCCCAGACCTGGTTTCATATGTGCCAGCAAGATACGGCTTACTTCGCTCTGTACAAAGTGGGTCGAGTTTAACATCGGTCGTCGCGCCAGGGCGGGCTGAAACCCGAAACCTATAATTTTAATCACCGTCTAAATACTCTACCGACAGCAGCGTCATATGTAGCTCATAAAGAGTGTTCAACACCCCGGCCAGTTCTGCCTGATCGCGCACCTGGCCGACTAACGCCGTGACCGAGCTTTTATCCCTTCGGCTGTCAGTCGTGATACGCAAACCAGCCAGCCTCTCGGACCAGCTTTCATCTAAAAAACCTCGAACGCGAATGCGGTAGCTTCCTCGGTCTGTCAAATGCGATTTTTTCTTGCTTCCGGATTTGGCATAATTCATAATCTCTCCTTATTATGACCTGAGGGTTCCAGGTTTGGGGAGGTTTGGGGCTCCGCCCTTTAGGCTTCGCTTTCAGCTACGACCCAACAAGTCGGGCTTCGACCCCACAAGCAGGGTTCAGCCTGCGACGAGCTCAGCCGAATCGGGTTCAAGGTTTTTGGGTTCAGCGTTCTGGGTTCATGGTTTTTGGGAACTTTTTTTCATAATCAGAGTCACGTGTTATCACTCTGCCTCCTTTTTCGAAGGCATACACGATAGAGACGATTGCATGGATAAAATTGGACATATAATTAATCCGCCCCTGAAAGTAGAACTCTCGGGGTCTTAGATTGTTCTTTTTGCGGCCATATCAAAATTAAATAGGTAGAATACCGAAAAACTTCAATCTTCAGTCTTCAATCTTCAATTTTTATGGTTTGCACGGCCATTTATCCATCAGGAACCGAAACTCCGTTTCGACCGGCGGCTCGTTCCAGTACTCACGATGCGCCTTAGCCCAATCGATGAACATATCGAATGTCATATTCCGAGAAGGCCGCGGATTGGGCAGACATACCAATTTTATGCCCGCTGGCCCCATGGAAGTCGCCTCATAGTAATGAAAGGCGCCCACCAGATAGCCGTGGCAGAAATTTATTGCCTGATGATATAATGGGTCCTCCGGAGATGCCGTGCACAGCCTAATCATTTCTTCGGTGGTTTCGGCCTCGAAGTCCTTTTCGCTGACCGCACCGGCAATCACCGGCAACAAAAATACCAACACAAACATCAAACTACTCGTCTTGCATCTCATGGTGATGTCCTCCTTTGTGATTGACAGATTTTAATGAGTCGATAGCGTTCTGAGTGAAAAGCGTTTCCCGCCGTGTTTAAGCGGATTTAATTTAGGACACGGATCTGCACGGATGTTCACAGATAATATTTTTTGTATTTTTCGTTATCCTATTAATCCGCGTTCATCTGCGTCCAAAAAATGGAAATTCCTACACAACTGATAGACGCTGATCACGATATTGATCAAGATCGGGAAAACATGCCCTTTTTCATTTGAAGTGTTTTCAAAATCCTAGTTCAGGCTCAAGATCAAGGCGCAAGTCGATGAAAAAACGCACCATACACGGTGATATTTAAGTATATTGAAGAGGTCTGCAATACAGCTTTCTGATGTCTGTCTTACTGGCTTACTTAATGGATCTGACCAGGGTAGACTGTCGCCAATTAAAGCATTCGCTCAAACCGGAACCCCCCGGCCTCGCTTTTTGCTGTGGTCATCGAACCTCCCCTGAACTATTCATAATTTTCATCACCATAGATGTTACCCGGCTTCTACTAAGCCGTCTTGCTCTTCTTACCTTTCCTACCTTTCTTCCCTTTCTTACCCTTCTTGCCGCCCGCCTGCCCTTCTTTCGCTTTCTTTTCCGCTGCCACGATCGCGTGGTACTTCTTCTTGATCTCGTTGATGTCGACCGTCGGTTCCGGAAACTTCATATTCAAAGACTCCAGAGCCTCGCTGACGATCCTTGAGATGGCGAGGTTGCGGAACCATTTGTGGTTCGAGGGAATAATAAACCAGGGGGCATGTTTGGTGCTGCACTTGCTCAGCGCCGCTTCGAACGCTGCGCTATAGGCGTCCCAGAACGGACGTTCCGCGTAGTCCCCGTCGCTGATCTTCCAGTGACGGGCGGGGTCGTCGATGCGCGTCTTGAAACGTTCCAGCTCTTCCTCGGCGTCGATGTGCAGATAGAACTTGAGGATGTGGGTCCCGTTGTCATAGAGCAGCTTTTCGAAGTTGTTGATGTGTTCATAGCGCTTGGACCAGACCAGCCTCGGCACTAGTTTGTGCACCCTCACCACAAGCACATCTTCGTAATGGGAGCGGTTGAATATGGCCACCTGCCCCTTGGCCGGTGTGGCCTTGTGATATCGCCACAGGAAGTCATGGGCCGCCTCCTCCTTGGAGGGAACCTTAAAACCCGTGACCAAGCAGCCTTGGGGGTTCATGGCGCTCAGCACATGGTTGATGGTGCCGTCCTTGCCCGCAGCATCGCGCCCCTGCAGGCAGATGAGCAACGAGCGCCTGCCCTCCGCGTACATCAGGTATTGGAGGTCATGCAGCTTTTGATTGTAGGCTTCAATCTGCGGCAAAGCCTGCTCATGGGATTCATGCTTGTCTTTGAAGCCGGCGTCGACCTTGCCAAGATCGACCTTACTGCCCGGCTTTACACGGAATCGATTGGTGTAGTTCATGGTAATTACCTCTCCTGCCTGCTTGTGGGGAACACAGCCGCTCCAGGAACTCCGTGGTCCCGCTGGTATTTGTTTATACCTGGAACTGCCCAGTTTAGGCCCTTAGTCCATTTTTTTCGATATTAGTTTTTGGCTTTTGTTTGAGATTTGTAATTTGCTTTTTGTAATTTATTTGGGATTTGTAAATTGTAAATTGAGATTTCTCTCATGTGCCATCCACCCAAATTTTTAGCCTGACGGCTATGTGGTACATCAAGTGGTGCTATTGGGCCACATTGCCGGCCTGGGCAACAGTATGCGCAGCGTGCCGCCCTTTAAGAAACCGCGTATACCATGCCGGCCGATCGGCACCCTTGCGCA
>CAMYNR010000143.1 GCA_947259715.1 uncultured Desulfuromonadales bacterium | reverse complement strand
GAAACCGGCGCCAACCCCTGTTTCGATTGCCATGGCCACGAGCTGAAGACCGCGACCCGTCCTTACGCAACTGGTGATGAGCGGAACGAGTCAACCATCCACAAGCAATGGGCCAGCTCCGCCCACGCGGCGCGACTGTTCAAGCAGAAGCTCGCCGCGGCTGCAGATGAGGGCGATGGTGTCGACCCTTCCACAGCCCCGCGCAGCGAAGATACCGTCGATGCCGTGATGGCCGCAGCTGCAGATGACAGCACCGGTGCCGGTTGGACCCATTACAACTGGGACCGCAGCGGCCGGCAGAGCTGCCAGGAGTGCCACACCGCCACCGGTGCGGCCAACTATCTGGATGATCCAGCCGCTTATGATCCCGCCAATAACGACTTCTCGCACCTTGAAGGTTGGGCGGCCAGTCCGGCGGATGGCTCGCCGCAGAATGAAATGCTCTACTGCTGGGGCTGCCACAGTGATGCCGGAACCGGCGAGCTGCGTAATCCAGGGGCTATTTCCAGGCCTTACATGGTCGGTGCGGTCACCGTCACCCTGCCCGATGTCGGCAACTCCAACGTCTGTATCAACTGCCATGGCGCGCGCGGCAATATGGAGGAGTACGGCTTGGCCGAGGATCCCTCCACCGATCTGAGCGCTCTGAAGCCCGGCTTCGGTCCCGGCACCAAGAATGTCACCGAGGCGCACTACCTGGTCGCCGCGGCGACCCTTTATGCGGAAGATACCCGCATCGGCTATGAGTATTCAGACGGCAGCGGGCTGCTCGATTATACCCCCAAGCCCTACTTTGCTCACGATGTCATCGGCTTGAATATGGATAGCCCGGAGACCGGCTCCGGCCCCTGCGCCGCCTGTCACATGGGCACAGAGGAGAGCCACCTGTTTGAGGTCGTCACCAAGAACGACTCCGGCGTGATTACCGCCCTGAACGCGACCGCCTGCGCTGATTGTCACGACGGCGAGCATGGTGCCGGCCTGGTGACCGAAGACACCACCACCGCTTTCGGCCTGCAGACCGCCGCTGCTGCCGCGGCCTTTCTTGAAACCGAGGCCGAGGGCTATCATGAAGCTCTGGAGATTCTCAACCAGGCGCTGATCGGCAGAGGGTTGATCTTTTCCAAGTCCTATCCCTATTTTTCCGGCGCCAGCTGGGTGAATGAAGGGAATTTCGGGGCGGCCCATAACTACAACTACCTGCACCATGAGCCAGGTGCTTATGCTCATAACCGCTACTATGCCAAGCGGCTGCTGTTTGATTCCATCGATTGGGTTGATAACTATGTCCTGGACGGTTCTATTACCGTCGATGCGACCAGCTATCCGGAAGCAGCGCACTGGTTTGGCGCCGATGAGGGCACCGGAGTTGCCACACGCCCTTGATGTTTAACCAGGAACGGTTGTAAAACAAAAGCCCCTGCTCATCGGCAGGGGCTTTTGTCATATTCGTTCAGTGAGACAGAATTGGTTTGCGCGGCTCAGCCTCCTGCCAGTTTCACCAGATAGCCGAGCCCCTGCAGCTCTTTTCGCAGCAGCTCCCGATGATCCCCCTGAATCTCGATTACTCCCTCCTTTACTGTGCCGCCGGTCCCGCATTTCTGCTTCAATTTTTTCGCCAGGGCCTTTAACTCAGCGCCAACCAATGGCACCCCGGTGATCAGTGTCACTCCCTTGCCTTTGCGCCCCTTGGTCTCGCGCTGAATCCGGACGATGCCGTCACTTTTAGCAGGACCGCTCTGCTTCCGGCAGCGACACTGCTGCTCTGGCTGCCCGCACTTGGGGCAGAGGCGTCCCTGCTGGCAGGAGTAAACCGGACGGCTGTTGCTTTGACGACTCATGCTGACTCCCCTGACTTTATGACTGACAAGATTGATGATCGCGGCTGGTAAACGGACTTCAATATAAAACCGGTTGCTATAATTTTCCAGTCTTCGTTGCGCCGGAGTCGGGTCGATATTTCTCTGGTCCAGGGTGGATTTGTCTGGCGCGGATAAGTATACTTATCATTAACGTGACAGAAATGGTCATGATTTCCAGGGATCAAACTATGTTGAGGGAGAGAGATGCTCTACCGAACCCTGCTGTTGGAAGATGACGAACATCTGCGCAGGCTGCTGGAATTGATGTTGACGCGGCGGGGTCATCAGGTCACCAGCTATATTTCCCCGCTGCATTGCCCCTGGTATGGGGAGAGCGGCTGTGGCTGTCAGGCCGAAAAGCCCTGTATCGATTTCCTGATCACCGATAACCGCATGCCGGGGATGACCGGTCTGGAATTTATTCAGCAGCAGGCACAGCATTCCGACCAGTTCAGGCATCAGCACAAGGCGATCATGTCCCGCTGCTGGCAGGAACAGGACAAACTGCTGGCAAAACAGCTTGGTCTGCAGGTGTTCCGCAAGCCGTTCAACTGGAACGAATTTTTCGCCTGGCTGGCTGTCGGCGAGGAGCGGATTACCGCAGCCTGCCACTAAGCCGCAGCTGTCATCAGCTTTTCTCAAGCTGTTCCGGGCGGATATCGATCTCAAACGATTTTGTCCCGCCGCGATCTTCCAGCACCCATTCTTTAAAGACTGTTCGATCACCGGTCTGCCAATTTGGCTTGTAGATCTTGATCCGCAGTTCCAGCTTCCAGGGATCAGGAAGCGCCCTATAATCGACCTGAAAGAGGTTTTTCCCGTAAGTCAGCGCGCCGCCAGTTGAGTAGTTGTAATTGCGGTCCGGGTCGCCTTTGATGACATAAAACTCTTCCCCGTTCAGGGTGATTTTCCCTTTGTAGTTCAGAGCGTAGACATAAACCATCAGATCATCGAGAGGGTTTTTTTCGGTGATCGGCTTTCTGGTCACCGAAGTGGGTTGCTGATTTTCGGCCGGCAATTGGCTGTCGCGGGGGAGCGCGCCGGTCTGAAACTGAAAGTCCTCGGTCGCCATCCCGACCAGCAGCGAGGCCGCCTGCCTTGCTTCCGGGCCGGCGCTGAGATACGCAGCCACTGGAAGGGCCAGGATGCCGACGATTCCCAGGCCGATAAACACGGTTTTCAGACCTGTCCCTCCGGGGACCGCAACATCCGGCTTGAGTTGGCGCAGGTCCTGGTAGATTTCATTGTAGTAGACCAGTGAAAAGGGCCCGAGGAGAATCGATAAAAAGGGGCCGACCAGGGGGATGAAACCGAGCGGCAGGAAGATCAGCATCAGCAGCAACAAGCGGCCGAGGACCGCCCAACCATGGCCGCGGACGTACTCTTTACTTTTCAGCAGCGCGTCCATACCCCGTTGGTCTTCGGCCGCCAGAACATACTGGGCGAAAAAAAACCAGATGGTGAACAGGATGCCGGGGAGGATCAGCAGCCCATAGCCGCCGCCGATGATCAGGGTGATGAGGAAAAACAGCCAGAAGAAAGCCAGGACCCGACTGAGTCCGAGCCCAAGCGATTCTTTGATTCCGGTTTTTTCCACGATTGCGTAGAGCGACGCTGCAACGATCCAGGTGACGGCAAGAAAGGCGACGCAGGCGATGATCAACACGGCAAGAATTTGCCCGACGGCGCTGCCGGCCGAAAATTTCATCAGCAGGTTGCTGCCCGATTGGGCCAGCAGGGCCGCCCCGATGACCAGCAAGATCCCCAGCAGGTTGATCCCCAGCAGGGTCCAGATGCGATCCTTAAAGGCTCCCCAACTGCGGGAAAAGAGCTCGCCGATGCGCAGCATATCGGTTCGCTGCGGCTTCTTTCTGGCCACCTGCACCGCCGCTGCAGGGCGATTTTCCGGGGGCGGATCACTGGCTGCTGGAGACTGACGTGGTTGGGGCTTGTCCGCCGCGACCAGGCTGGCCACAATCGGATCAAATTCAAAGGTGTTGGTGCACTTTGGACACTGCAGTTCAACTTCATGATCCGGCATTTGTTCAGCCGGCATTTGTTTGACAAGACCACAGTGGGGGCATTCGATCGAGAGCATAACTGTCTCCAGGGAGCGATTGTTTAACAGCTACTATAAGTTAAAATTAATCTCAGGGGAACCGGTTAAATCTTTTACCGGTCATTTTGCCAATGCGCAGACTGGCTAGAAATGGGAAGGATGGATTAGAGGGCCGCCTCCAGCTGACAGGCGACGCAGATTGGGCGCAGTTCGTACAGACCAGAATCTCGATTCAGCTGGCTGTGGATGCGCATATGCTGAGAACAGGCGATTTTGTAACAGACACTGCAGGCCTGACTTTCAGCCTGGTGAAATTTTTTATCGCAGACATGGCAGAGCCAAGGTGAGTTTGTTTCGCTGTCGGGCATAAGTTCTGGTCCTGATTGCAAGATGCAATGAGATTGATGGCCAATCATGCAATGTCGCCGCCGGGAAATCAAGCCGCCGATTCGGTCGGGTCGAAATTCAATTCTGCTGCGCTGCGGAGAACCTGTTATTATTAGCTCGTTTCTGTCCGGAAACCGCCCTTTTTCGCCAACTCGGCGTCAATCGGCGCAATCGCTTGTGCGGCGTAAGGCACTACGCCTCCGCGCAAATGCTTGATTTCCTTGATTTGACAAAAAATTGCTGGTTTCCAGAGCAGAAACGCCCAGGGTGCCATCCGGAGTTTCCGGATGAGCTCTAGCTTATCTTTACTGAGCCGGAGGGAAAATAGCTCAACATGTTATGGGATAATCATCAATGAAAGCGATCGCCGCTGAAATTGCCTATTTCTTGCGGGGCAGAGCGCGTCAGAATCTCAAGGTGCTGCTGATTTATTGCCTGTTTCTGCTGCTGCTGATTCTGCTCTACGCGGTGCTTTTCCGCCATCTGATGCTGGAGCTCGAGGGGCGCGAATTCTCTTTTATCGCCGGTGTTTACTGGACGCTGACCGTCATGACCACCCTCGGCTTCGGCGATATCACTTTTCACACCGACCTCGGTTACGCCTTTGCCGCGCTGGTCACCCTCTCGGGGGTGGTGTTCCTGCTGATTATTCTGCCCTTCGGCATCATCAGCCTGTTCGTCGCTCCCTGGATTGAGCAGCGTCTGCGTTACCGGCCGCGGATTTCGCTGCCGCCTGAGACTCAGGATCATGTGCTGATCTTCGGTGTCAATCCGACCACCAGGGCGCTGATCGGGAAGTTACAGAGCCGCAACCTGCCCTTTGTTGTGATCACGGAGGATTATCAGGAGTCTCTGGAGCTGGAAGAACAGGGGAATATCAAGGTGGCCTGCGGTTCGCCGACCGATCGAAAATTATTGACCGATCTGCGCATCGACGTGGCACGCTATGTCATGGCCACCCTGGGGGATACTCAGAACACCGATCTCTGCCTGACGGTCCGTTCTTTCTGCAAGACCCCGATCGCGGTGGTGGTTGAGGATGCCGAGTATATCGAGCTGCTGCGGCTGGCCGGAGCGGATCAGGCGGTGCCGCTGCAGCGGATTATCGGTCGGACCCTGGGAATTCGGGCGACCACCTGCGGCGCCCTGGCCCATGTTATCGGTTCCTTCGGTGAGTTGAAGATCGCCGAGATCCCGGTTTACGGGACCCCTTTTGCCGGGCAGACCCTGGAGCAGGCGAAAATCAGGCCGCGCACCGGGTTGACAGTGGTCGGCGTCTGGCGACGGGGCCGTTTTGAGGTGCCGTCGAAGGATACTTTGCTGCACCCGGATTCATTGGCGGTGCTGGCCGGGACCCGCGACCAGCTGACCCGCATGGAAGAATTGACCGGTGAGCAGGCGGCCGACGAACTGGTTTTCATCCTTGGTCACGGCCGAATCGGCTGCTCGGCGGCTGAATTTCTCGATCGTAAGCCGGTCCCCTACATGCTGGTTGACCAGGCGGAAAATCCGCACTGTGAAGCGCATGTGCCGATTATCGGCAATGCCACCAACCGCCTGCTGCTGAAAAAAGCTGGAATCGAGCAGGCCAAGGGGCTGATCATCACCACCAACGACGACAGCACCAATATCTTTCTCACCCTGAGCAGTCGGCACAGCAACCCGCATATCCGCATCGTCGCCCGGGCCAACTCAGAAGCCAGTGTCGAACAGCTTTATGCCGCCGGCGCCGATTTTGTCGTCTCCAACGCCTCTGTCGGTGCCAGCATTCTGATGAATATTCTGGAATCGAAGGTCTCGATTTTTCTCACCGAAGGAGTCAGCGTTTATCGTCGCGAACTCCCTCCCCAGCTGATCGGCCAGACGATTGCCGCCTCGCGCCTGCGGCCGATGACTGGCTGCTCCATAGTGGCAATAGAGCAGGGCGAGGATCAATTCCTGCCTGCGCCACCGCCGGAGACGGTGCTGCAGGAGGGAATGATCCTGATCCTCATCGGCAGCCCGGAGCAGGAGGTGCGCTTTGGCGAGCTGTACGCAAGCAGATAGATCGAGCCGGTTTAAGTTTGTTTATTGTTTCAGCACGCTAGTTCAAAACTATGGACTTTCAGTCCAAGTCTTTCAGGTGCTACTCATGTTCCCTTCTCCCTTGGGGAGAAGGTGCCCCAACGGGGCGGATGAGGGGGCTTTGGGCGTTGGTGCCCCTCACCCGACGCTATGCGCCACCCTCTCCCCGAGGGAGAGGGGATGATTTTTCAGAACTATAAGTCCTGTTCTAACCAATGCACTTTCAGTGCATAGTGGTTCAGTTTGCCCGCCAGCTGCCATCGGGCAGCTCCAGGTACCAACCTGATCTGGCCTGATCGCGCCAGGAGTCGGCGAAAATATTCTGCACCTCTGCGACCTTGTCGGGAAACCCGTTGGCCACGGCAATTTCCTGGTAAAGGCGGGCGCGATCTTTGTTTTCAGCATTCACCAGTTTATTCACCTGACCACGTTCTCTCAGGTTGAGACCGCCGGTGTCGCGGATTTTCAGCAGGCCGTTGGCGCCGATGCCAACATGTCCGGAATCGAGAAAGCCGAACAATTCTGACGAGCGCTGCTTGATCGACTCCTTGATCGCGCGGATCTCCGGGGTACTGACATCGATGTCCTGAGCGGCGTAAGCCGAGGTCGGCAGGAACAGCCTGAGGATATTGCTGCCGGGGGAGCTTTCCGGGACCGTTTCCTGCTTGCCGTCGCCCCAGACTTCATTGACGATTTTATCCGCCGCGCCGCGAATCTCTTCAGCGGGAAAATAGATATTGATGGTCACGCAGGAGATGATGCTGAAGATCAGCAGCAGGCTAAGGCTCTGGGCAATTTTTTTCATCGTCTTCTCCAATGGATGGCGAACCCTGATGTCAATTTGCGGCGCGCTCAATCCGGCTGAGTCGGCCAACCATCTCTTTGAATGAGATGGTTGGCGAACTGGTGGTAATATCGATCCGGGGTGGCAGCAGGCCGCCATAGACCAGGTAGCGTTTCGAAGCGGGGCGCGCAGTGCCGATTAAGGTAAAAATATCATTTTCCAGCGCACATACAAAACCGATCTTTTTGTAGCGGTAAAAATCTATAAAGCGGTAGATGCCCCGGGAGAGCGCTGCGGAGATCCCCCCCTGGCTGATAATGCTTAAATTCTGCAGGGCCTTGACGCTGATATTGCGCTTTCCCTGGTCGCGGGTGCTGAACTGGGCCTCAAAGGCCGAAGGGGTGGTGCCGAACAGCCGCAGGTTGTGCAGGTAGCCGTCCACCACACCGTTCATTTCGCCAAATTCGAAAGTGCGGGTGGCGGCGAGCAGATCGAGACCGAAGACATCGATATCGGCATGAAAAATCGGATAGCGGGAAAAGGGTTTGCTGTAGCGCATATTCTGCAGCAGGACGCGACCGTTAAAGATTTCCAGGCTGGCGGTTCCCTGGCTGGTCAATTCCTGATCGGCGTAGTGCAGCTGGCCAAGATCGGCGGTAAAACCGCCCTCCATCAGCGGCAGGTCGAGTTCCGCGGTCAGCAGCGCCAGATCGACATCCCTGACCCCGATCCGCACCGACCCCTGCGGCCCGGTCTCGCTCCAGCCGAAGCTAAGCTCAGCGACAGTCACCTGCCCGCCCGCCAGCTGCAGATGCAGGGGGGAGCGAAATGCAAACCGATTCGGCGTTGCGGCTAAATCGAGAATGCCCCCCTGCAAAGAGGCCAAACCGAAGGCCAGGGTGCTGAAAGAAATCTCACCCGTCCGTTCTGCCTGGGTCTTCGGCAGAGGAGGAGGGCTTCCTTGCTGCAGCGAATAGGGAATCTGGCCGGTTCCGGCGATCATCTTCAACCGATAATAATCCCAGAGGACGTCCAGCCCTTGCGGTCGAATCGCGCCGAAAGCCTGCCAGCCCCGGGGTGTCCAGTACAGCTCGGTGGCAACGCTCAGCTGCCCGGTGACTTTCAGATCTGCAGCCCTTGGCTGCAGTTGGGCCAGGATTGGAACCACCATTTCTGCGTGGCTTGCGGCCAGATCGACAAACTCGGTGGTGCTGTGCAGAATGATTTGCTTTGCGCTGACTTGACCTCTGGTCGTTACTTTCGCAAGCCCGGGCAGAGCAATTTCCAGGTGGGTGGCGGCGAGCTCCTGTCTTGCCGGGTCGAGCTGTCCGGTCAGACTGAACTGGGCGGGCAGGGCGGAGAGGTCGGCATAGAGTGCTCCGGCCAACAGTTCATCGGCCGCTGCCCGGCCGCTCAGCTCAAGGTCGAGCTGTTGCCAGGGGCGTTTTCCGGAGACCTGGCCAGCCAGCTTGAGCTGGCCGTTTCCGAGTCCATAGCGTCCCAGTTTTCCCAGATAATTGGCCTGCTGCAGGGCCAGCTGCTCCAGGTCAAGCTGAAAGCTGTCAGCCGAGAACTCGCCGGAAAAGCGTCCATTGAGCTGGCCGGAGAATTCCTCCCCCCGGGAGAGGGCCGCTGTGAGGTCCGCAGCAGTGACTTTCAGCCGCTTGGTATTCAGCTTCAGCTTAGCCTGAGCTTTTACCTGCCGCAGGTCGAGGTTGGCAAAATCTGCACTCTGGCTGGTCAGATCGAGCCTGCCCTGCCAGCCTTCGGCTTTTGCGCTCTGTATCTGTCCACTTATCGCCAGGCCGGAAAAACCTGCCAGCTGTGGCGGCAGCAGATCGGTTGCCAGCAGCGCTGCAAGTTGCTGGCGGTCGGCAAGGCTTAGCAAAAAATCGAGCCTCTGCAGGGTGCCGCTGGCAGAGAGCAGCGCCCGCTGAGCCGTTTTCAGTTCCAGCGCCAGCTGCTCCTGCTGAGCAGAGATCGCCAGCTTCAGGGTTCCGTTCAGCTTGGCCAGATTGAAAAGGGCATCCTGCGAATCTTTTCCTGACTGGCCCCGCAGCGTCGCGAAGAGCTGCAGCTGTTGAGCTGCGATAGCATAATCGGCACCAATCCGCAGGCTTCCAGAGAGTCCAATGGGGGAGCCACCTAGAAGCTCAGTTTTCAGGCGATCCGGATAAGGAATCTCGATTTCGGCCTGACCGGCAATGCCCTCAGCATCCGGGCGGGAACTCACACTGAGGGTGAGTCCGGCCGGGCCGTGCAACTCGGCCTTGGCCAGCCAGCCGCTATCGCTAAGGCTGATTTCCAGGTTGTCGAGGCGAAAAGGAAGTTTGAGGTTCTGCTGGATGATTTCTCCTTGCTTGACCCTGATCCTGGCGCTGCTCGCCGCCCCGCTGAGGCGGAAAGCGATTTCGCTTTCTTGGAGAGTAAAACTCAGCTCATCCGGCAGGGGATAGGTCTGGCCGAGGGCCGTCAATATATTGCGTAGCTGCAGTTGATCGAAATGGCCAACCCGAATCAGGCCGCCTCCCAGGGTCAGGTCGGCGGAGGAAAAACTCAAAGAGAGGGGATCGTCCAGCAGCGACTGGCGATTCAGCAGTATCCTGTCCAGCTGCAAAGTTGCTTGCCGGGCCAGGCCAAGGCGGCCCTTTACCGCAACCACCTGGGGGACCTTAGCTCCGATCCCGGCGGAGATTTGGAAATCGAGGGCTGACTCCAGAGCGCCGAAAAAATCGATGTCGCGGATAGAGATTGTTCTCTCTGGCATCTGCAGAAGAACCACTCCGTCGGTCAGGCTGAGGCTGTCTATCTGAAGCGGGAATTTTTCGGGCAGTGTGGGCGGCGGCTCCCCATCATGCCGCTGAGCTTCAGAGGGCTGCAATCTAAGCTCTGGCGCACTGATCTGGACCCGCTGTAAACGCTTTTGCCACAAACCGGACAGGGTGAAATAGATATCGATTTGCGCAACCTGGAGCTGCAGATCAGGGGCCCGCTGGATGCTCAACTCGTTTGCCCGAAGACCTTGTTCGGTCCAGGCCAGGCGGCCGATGCTGACCTCGGCGGTCAGCTGCCGGGCAAGGATCTCTTCGATTTGCGGGCGGGCCAACTGATGGAGAATCTGTCCTGCGTAGAGCCAGCATAGCCAGCCAAGCAAGGTGATCAGGGTAAGAATGATCAGGACCGTGTTGCGCAGAATCGCCATTGTTTCCCTGTTGCGTTAAATCGGGCTGGATGCTTACTGACTCTCAGTAAAGTATATGGATTGTCAAGAGACCAGCAAGCAGGGAGAGGTTTTTCTGCTATTCTTGACTGGTGATGATCTCGAAGGTTTAAATATTCATCCTCACTTACCCGAAGATCGACTCAAATCAATTTAAGCCTGTCTGATCCATCGGCCTTTTGGCTGAATGAATCTTGACAGGACATAATCATAAAATCTGGCTATACTTCGCTCAGCAGTCGGCGAACCCGGTCCCTGGCCAGTTGTGCGCAGTGCATTGTCAAATCATAAAAAACCGATCAGAGAGACAGGGTATGTCCAAAGAATCCGGCTGTTTCCAACCTCTTGCTATTTTTTCTTATCTGCTGACATTGCTCGGTTGCCTGGCCTTTGCGACACCTGTTCAGGCTTCGGACCTGGCTCTTGAGGAGGTCGATTGTCGCTGCTGTCACGGCGCGAGCCTGGCCGATCGTCACCATCTGCTGGTTCCGGAGAGCGGTCTGGAATGCCTGCAGTGTCACGCTCTGAACTTTAACGACAGCAGTCTTCAGTACGACGTCGCCGTCATCCGGGACCCGCCGACGCAAAATACCTCTATCGCTACGGTGACCGGCAGGGTAAGCGATCAGAATGGCCAAGGCCTGGCCTGGGCAACGGTCACTGCCGAAAATGGCAGCAGCGCTCTGACCTCGGAAACCGGCGACTATCAGCTGACCAACATCCCTGCGACCGGCCACACCCTGGTTGCCACCCTCAACGGGTATTCCAGCGAGCCCCAGACTCTCATGGTTGTGGCGCCTTTGACCTCCGCGGTCGACTTTGTCCTGGCCCCGCTGCCGGCTGAAATCTGTGGTGACCGCTTAGACAACGACAGTGATGGTCTGATCGACTGTCTGGATAGTGACTGCAGTACAGCGGGCGACTGCGGATCCGTAGCTAAGGAGGATTGCAGCGATGGACGTGACAACAACAGCGATGGCTTGATTGATTGCGAAGACAGTGCCTGCAATACGACCAGCATCTGCCTGGCCCCGCCGGTTGAGATCTGCCTTGATGGTTTTGATAATGACGGCGACGGCCAAATTGATTGCGCCGATGACAAGTGCGCCAGCTTCTCTGCTTGCCTGCCCCCCAGTGTGGTGGAAAATTGCCGTAATACAATCGATGATGACAATGACGGTCAGATCGATTGCGCCGATAACGAGTGCATAGCTGATCAGTCCTGCGCAGGGGCGACTTTGGTGGAGTTCTGCAGCAACAGTTTCGATGATGACAACGACGGCCTTACAGGTTGCCAGGATCCTGACTGTCAGGAGGAAAGCCATTGCCAGGGTTCGCCGGTCCTGGAAATTTGCGACAATGAAATCGATGATAACGGCGACGGCAGAATCGACTGCCGGGACCGGCAGTGTAAAAAGGAATTTGCTTACTGCAAGCGCAGATACGCCTTCGGCAAACTCAAACAGCTTTCAGTCTTGAAAGAACGAAGCCTGGGGGAAAAACAACGGCACCCTTATCGCGTTCACTGGAAAAAATATCAACGCTCCGCCCTGCTGAAAATCCTCAAGCGTCAGGATAAGCTCAACATCCCGCCGCAGTAATTTGTTGCTGATCACCCTGCTGCAGATCGGTTGGTTCTTGGCCTGGCTTTTGGCATAGTCAGGTTTAAGCCAGCACTGTTTTGCGCCGGGTGCGACGGAAAAGACGCTCTTAGGCTAGCGGCCTGCTGGTTATCAGTATTGTCGACCGCCTTGGTGGGTTTTTTGGGGCGGGTTTTGCGGGTCGCCACTCATCCCCTTGACGAAGTGCATCTCGTCGCCGGCCAGCTCAAATTCGACGCTGTCCGGAAGGTCATCACCCGCCTGGGTTTCAGCCCCATCCAGAGCAAGGCTCGGCGGCGCAGCGGCACCCGGCTGAACCAGAGGCATTGGTGGGGTGTTTTTGTTGTTCGAAACCATCAGATCGCCCTGACGGACAGCAGGGACGTTTTCAAAAAAGACCGTGCTGGCGGCGGTGATGAATTCAGCCTGCGCACAGATAGTGCCGGATGCGACCCCCAATCGGTTGCCCGGTTCGTCGCCGGTACTGCGGGCGAAGATCGATTGCTTATGGCAGGCAGGATTCCCGTTGATGATGATGCTGCCAGCTGTCAGTGCGGCATCTGTGGAACGGGCAATATTGGTATAGGCGATCGGAACGACAGGCTTGCCGATCTTGGTCTTGCAGACATCGACGGTGGTCAGCACGCCGCCGCTGCCGGCATGAACCGCGGTGCGGCCATTTACCAATACGTTGCCCCCGCCGCCGCCACCTTTGCTGATACGCTGCTTTTTCTCCTCCCAGGCCTGGTCACTGCCGTTGGTCGCTGGTGGCGGATTCTGCAGCTGGTGGTCTGGTCCGCTGGAGTCTTTTTCAGCCATGTCCCCCTCCCGTTGGAAAAAGGCGATTCGCCTCAATAATGAGACGATTCAGCCACTACTGGATAAAAACACCGGCGGATATTAGCATATTTATTTTCAGGGGGCCAAAATATTGCTGAGGGCCGCAGGAGGAGTTTTTCGATGATCTTCCGTGGTGAACACTTTCGGATCAAAGAATGTCAAATCGCTTCGCTAATTGGCGAATTCAAGATTTCAAGCAGTTTTTTATGATCTCTGGCTGCAGCATTCAGTAGCACCAGCGCCGGGCCCTGTGGTTTTCGGTCGCCCTGCTCCCAATGCCGAAGAGTTTTGACGCTGATTCCAAGGGTGGCGGCAAATTGTGACTGTGATAAACCGGTCTTATGGCGAATCTTTTTGACGTCAACTTCGACAGGAGTAAAAACCTTAACCTCAGTTTTTTCCCCTTTGCTATGGGAGATCGCTTCCTCGAGCCCTTTTTGAATGCTATCAAATGCCCCGCTCATGGTTTTCCTTGTGTGTCTTGGGTTTTAAAGCTGAGATTGACCTTTTCCGATTTACCGAATATTGCGAGTAGATAAAGTGGCATGCGCTCATCATGATAATAGTAAATAACCCTGACTCCACCGCTTTTTCCTTTTCCCGCTCCGGCCCAGCGAAGTTTCCGAATGCCCCCGGTGCCCTGCACAATATCTCCGGCTTTTGGGTGCTCGGCCAGATTGTTGACAATTGCAGATCTTTCCTCCCCAGGGAGAAGTCCCTCGGCACGTTTTCGATATTCCAATGTTTCCGCAACTGTAACCATGGAAATAAAATCCCCCTCAGAATTGCATTTCAAAGAAGTTTGATTAGATAGTACCCCATCGGGGTACTGGTGGCAAGTCGTTACGTCTTAGCTGGTTTCCAGCTACTGGAGTGAAGTGCACAGCCAGATTAAATGATTAATAGGTAAATTCACCATAGCGGGGAGAGGAGGGGGCGGTAGGTACGGGCAAATTCCATTACCCAGCCCGAAATTCTATTCTAAGGCTTTCAGTTTCCTGCAGTTCCTGCAACGTCAGAATGGACTCAATATCCCGCCGCTGCGACTTATTGATGATCACCGCGCTGCCCATCAGTTTGGCTTCGGCCTGGGTGATGATCTCTTCGATCGCATTTAGGGTTGAGCCTTTGGCGAAAAAGTCATCGATAAACAGGATCCGCTGGCCTTTGCCGAGCACCTCTTTAGAGACATAGAGGGTGGTCGATTCCTGCTTGGTAAAGGAGTAGCCGTCGCCGCCAGCTGATGGCTGACGGGCCTTCAGATTTCATTATAGGTAATGAAATCAGCTTGGGCCAGTAATGGGAGGCTGGTTTGTTACCAGGCAGAGATGAATTTGCCAGACGATTAGAAATATAAATTTTTTTCGTGAAGAAAAATTAAGTTTCTGTTAAGTTTTATCCCATTGGCTAGTCTCAACAAAAAAATTCACACAAGGGAGAACGCGCTGTGCAGTATTTTTTTCATTTCCGCTGGGCCCGAAACGGGCTCCTGGGGTTTTTTTTAATCAGCTGTTTGTCGACCCCGGTGATGGCAAAAGCGAACCGGCCGATCACCCCCGAGACGATTCAGGGTGGAACAATCATCGATGCCAACCAAGCCCAGACTTTGCTCCAAACCAAGCGAGCGGTTTTTTTCGATACCCGCTCGGCATTGAACTACGGCAGAGGTCATGTCCCTGGAGCAGTCTGTCTGCCCTATAAGGAGAATAGCCGTTATGCCGAAGATTTTGACGCCAGCCTCGATCAGGTTGACCTAGGTCAACTGCCTGAAGACAAGCGGGTGGCGATTGTCTTTTACAGCCATGGCAATACCGGTTGGAAATCCTACAAGACGGCAGCGCAGGCGATCAGCAGCGGCTACACTCAAGTCTATTGGTTTCGGGAGGGATTTTCTTCCTGGCTGGCGAAGGGCCTGGCTGCCGAATAGCTGCAAATAATTTTCGGACCTAGGGATGGTGTTGTGCAGTTTTTATATCGCCTGAGCATTAAAAAACGACTCCTCATTTCCTCGCTTATTTTCTTCTGTGCGCTCTTTGCCGGAAGTGCCCTGGCCTGGAATTTTTTTCACTCGTTGACCGCCATCGCCACGGACAACCGGAATATTGAGTTTGCCAACTCCCACATTCAAAAAGCGATCCGCAGTCTCAATGAGTATGTAATCTCCGAAGGCACCGATGCTCCCCTGAAAACCTCGCAGCAGGCTGCTGAGGAATTTGCCGAGACCTGCCGGCTATTGGCCCGGACCACCCATCTGGCAACGCTCGCCACGCAGATTGAAAAGAGAATTCTGCCTCAGTGGGCAGAGCTGGAGGTTTTACTGACCGATTTCTATCGCCTTGAAGATGTCGCTCTGGAAAACGATTCGGCGATGATTGCTCTGGGCCGGGTGCTGACCAAATCCGACCTGCTGATGGGTGAGCTGGAAGGGATTCGGAGCACCAGCCTGGCCCTGCTGGAAGCGGAAAAGCGACATGCTTTGATCTTGCTGGGCGGTACTTTGGCCGGCTTTCTATTGGTGCTGTTGAGCAGTCAATTCGCGATCTACCGGTCGGTGCTCAAACCGATTAAGAAATTATCCAGTTTCGCCCGCGGAATAGCCCAAGGGGATCTTGATCAGCGGATAGAATATGCCGCGCAGGATGAATTGTCGATCCTGGCAAATACCTTTAATCAGATGGCGGAAAGCCTCTCCACCACCCTGGTTTCGAAGAGTTCCTGCGGATAGAAAAGGTCAATCGCGCGACCCTGAAGCTGTTGGGATACCCGGAGCAGGAACTTCTCAACCAGCCTTTGAGGAGTGCTCTGAGGATTGCAGGCACCAACGCCAGCGAGGTCATTGCCGAGGCGGGCGAGACCCAATGCCAGGCCAAGGATGGCAGGATAATTCCGGTGCATTACTCCAGCTCACTGGTTCATGATAACCAGGATAAAACCGATAAGCTGGTCTGCGTGATTAGCGACATCAGCGCGCAGAAGTCGGTGGAGGAGAGGCTGCGCAAAAATGAAAAGCACCTCCAGCACCTGGCCCATCATGACTATTTAACCGATCTGCCGAATCGGCTGCTGTTTCGGGATCGCCTCGAGCAGGCGATGGGCATGGCCGGCCGGTCCGGCAAAAAGGTCGCGGTTCTGGTTCTCGACCTGGATCGCTTTAAAAAAATCAACGATTCTCTCGGGCATCAGATGGGAGACCGGTTAATCTGTGCCGTGGCCGAACGGTTTAGGGATTTATTGCGCAAGACCGATACCGTTGCCCGCTTCGGTGGTGATGAATTCGCCATGATCATGCCGGAATTTAAAACTCAGAAGCAGCTTTTGACCTTCGTCGAAAAGGTCCTCAGTTCCTTGCAGACTCCGTTTAATATCGAAAACCACCTGCTCTATGTCTCCTCCAGTATTGGCGTGAGCATTTATCCCGATGATGGTGCGACTGAGGAAATCTTGGTGACCTCTGCCGATGTGGCCATGTACCGGGCCAAGGAACAGGGGCGCAACAATTACCGTTTTTATACTCCGGAAATGAACGCCAGGGCCCGAGAATTTCTGGCTTTGGAGAGTGCTCTGCGGCAGGCGCTGGAAAAGCAGCAACTGGTGCTTCATTATCAGCCGCAGGTCGATTTGCAATCTGGCCGGATTAGCGGTGCTGAGGCATTGTTACGCTGGCAGCACGAAAAAAGAGGTCTGGTCTCCCCCGTCGATTTTATTCCCATTGCCGAAGAGAGCGGTCTGATTGTACCGATCGGTGAGTGGGTCCTGCGCACCGCCTGCCTGCAGAGCAAAGCTCTGGAACAGCTTGGCGTTGCCGAGGTGCGGATGGCGGTGAATATTTCGGCACGGCAATTTCAGGATCCCGGTTTTCTGGATATGGTCCAGCGGGTTGTTCTGGAAACCGCCATCAATCCGCACCAGCTTGAACTGGAACTGACCGAAAGCCTGCTCATGGATGATTCGGAAAATGCGATAGCGATCCTCAAGACGCTCAAGTCAATGGGGCTGCAGCTGGCGATCGATGATTTCGGGACCGGCTTTTCGAGCCTCAGCTACCTGAAGATGTTCCCCATCGACCGCCTTAAGATCGATCGCTCCTTTGTACGCGATGTTACCACCGACCCCAACGATGCCGCGATTGCCATCTCAGTCATCGATCTGGCGAAAAATATGAACCTGGAAGTCATTGCCGAAGGAATCGAAACCGAAGAGCATGTGGATTTTCTCCAAGGGAATGATTGTCACGAAGGTCAGGGTTTCCTGTTCAGTCGACCTTTACCGGCTGAGGATTTCGCCGGCTGTTTTGATGCGGAGAACCAGGAGGCGATTCGGCGGCTGGTTCTGCCCCGAAAGGCTGCGAATCAATGATTCCCGTGCCAAAAACGCGCGCCTGAGGCAAGTATTAAAAAACGGCCAGTGGCGTTGGTGCCACTGGCCGTTGGCATTATTTTCCTCTATAGTCAGCTCTGCTCAGCCGGTTTGCAGATCCTCCAGCGTCAAAATCGACTCAATATCCTGTCGCTTCGATTTATTAATGATCAACGCGCTGCCGATTAGTTTGGCCTGCGCCTGAACGACAATCTCCTCGATCGCCTGCAGCGTCGAACCCTGGGCAAAAAAGTCATCGATAAACAGGACCCGTTCGCCTTTGCCGAGCACCTCTTTTGAAACGTAGAGGGTGGTTGATTCCTGCTTGGTGAATGAATAGCTGGCTGCGGAAAAATATTCACCCATCGTTAGCGGACATTTCTTCTTGGCGTAGATAAACGAGACCCCGAGCATGCCGGCGACCGCCTGAGCCAGCATGATACCGCTGGTTTCAGCGGTGAGAATTTTTTCGATCTGCTGATCGGCAAAGCGGGTGGCGATATCGGTTGCCAGCAGGTCGATCAGTTGCGGGTCGACCTGGTGGTTGAGGAAACGGTCGACCTTGATGATTTCTCCATCCACCCGGCCTTCCCGGCGGATCCGTTCCAGCAGGGTTTGCGCAGCGTAACTCATTTGCGATCCTCTCGATCATAGGGCAGCCCCAAGCTCTCCGGCTGTTGGCTGGCACCCTTCTGCAGGCGCAGGGTCGAAATCACCAGCACGACAATCGTGAAAACATAAGGGAGCATCTGCAGGATGTGGGCGCTGATGGTGGTGCCCATCGCTTGAAAGCGCAGTTGCATGGCGGTGATGCCGCCGAACAGGTAGGCGCCGAACAGCGCCTTGGGGCTCGACCAGCCGGCGAAGATCACCAGCGCCACGGCGATCCAGCCGCGTCCGGCCGACATGTTTTCTATCCACATCGGCGTTGAGGCCAGGCTCAGATAGGCGCCGCCGATGCCGACGAAGCCGGAGCCGATGGTGACGGCGAGAAACTTGTAGAGGTTGACCGGTACGCCGCAGGTGTCGGCGGCGGCCGGGTTCTCACCCAAGGTGCGCACCGCCAGTCCCCAGCGGGTGCGGTAGAAGAAGAACCAGATTCCAGCGACCAGCAGAAAACTGAAATAGATCAGCAGATCCTGGTTGAAGATTGCCTTGCCGATGATCGGCAGATCAGAGAGCAGCGGGATGGCGACCCGTTCAAAACCGGCGATGGTCTGTCCGACCATCCCTTTCCCATACAGGGCGGTGATGCCGATGCCGAACATTGTCAGCGCCAGACCGCTGACGATCTGGTTGCCGCGCAGTTGCACGGTGATAAAGGCGTGGATGCTGCCGGCGACAAAGGTGGCGACAAAGGCCGCCAGTACGCCGACCAGCAGGGAGCCGCTGGCGTGGGTGCCGGCGAAACCGGCCAGGGCGCCGATCAACATCAGCCCTTCGATACCGAGGTTGATGATCCCGGCCCGTTCGTTGATGATCGCCCCCAGGGTGGCGAAGAGGATCGGGGTGCCGGCCCGGACCGTGGCATCGAGCAGAATTTCAAGCATACTTGCCCCCTTTGACCAGTTTGAGGCGATACTGAACAAAGAAATCGGAAGCGAGCAAAAAGAACAGGATCAAACCCTGAAAGGCATAGACCAGCGCGATCGGCAGCTGCCAGTAGATTTGCAGACTGTCGCCGCCGACCAGCAGCACGCCCAGCAAAAAGGAGACAATGACCACGCCGATGGCGCTCCGCTTGGCCAGCCAGGCGATGATGATCGCCGTGTAGCCGTAGCCGGGGGAGATGCCATGCTGCAAACGGTACTGCAGGCCGGCGACCTCGCTGAAGCCGGCGATGCCGGCGATGGCACCACTCAGGAACAGCACCATGAAAATGGTCGTCCCGGTCTTCATGCCGGCGTACCTGGCCGCTTTCGGATTGCTGCCGATGACCTTGATCTGGTAGCCCCAGACGGTGCGCTCCATGAACAGGTAAAGCAGCAGGGCGATGAACAGGGCGAGGAAAAAGCCGCTGTGCAGCCGGGTGTCGAAATATTGGGCCAGTCGGGCACCGTCGGCGAACTGGGCGGTGAGCGGGAAGTTGAACCCTTTGGGGTCTTTCCATGGACCGTAGACCAGGTAGTCGACGAAGAGGATGGCAATGTAGTTCATCAGCAGGGTGACGATGACCTCGTTAACCTGCCAGCGAGCGCGCAGGAAACCGGCGACCCCGGCCCAGCTGCCACCGGCGATGAAGGCGGCGGTGAACATCATCAGCATCATCAGCCAGTGATTGTCGATGCCGGAGAACAGCGCAACGCCGCTGGCGGCCATGGCGCCGATGTAGATTTGTCCCTCGGCGCCGATATTCCAGATCTGCATGCGGAAGGCCAGCGAAACGCCCAGTCCGGCAAAGATCAGCGGGGTGGTCTTGACCAGCGTCTCCGAGAGGCCGTAGAGGGAGCCCCGCTGGCGAGCAGCAGGAAACCGGCGACGAACAGGGCGACGGCGATCGACCCGATCGGCGCCAATAAGCGCAGCAGCGGACTGGAGATTTCGCGGCGTTCGGTGACCAGCTTCATGCCACGCCTCCGGTGCTGTCGGTGGTTTCGCCGCTCATCATCAGGCCGACCTCTTCCCTTGTGGTGTTTTGCGGGTCAACATAACCGACCACCCGACCACGGAACATGACCGCGATCCGGTCGCTCAGCTTGAGCAGCTCATCGAGGTCCTCGGCGATCAGGATCGTGCTCATCCCCTGGTCGGCGCCGTCGGCGATGACTTTATGTACGTATTCGGCGCTGCCGATATCCAGGCCGCGGGTCGGATAGAGGGCGACCAGCACCGCCGGTTGTTCCGACAGCTCGCGGGCGATAATCACCTTCTGGATGTTGCCGCCCGACAGGTAGCGGACCGGGGTGCCGTCCGGCCCCGACTTGATGGCGAACTGCTTGATTTTTTCCCGGGCGTTGCGGCGGATCGCTTTTTTGTCCTGAAAAATTCCGCGAGCAAAGGCGCCGCTCTTGAAGCTTTTCATAATCAGGTTTTCGTCGACGCTCATATCCGGGGCGATGCCGATGCTCTTGCGGTCTTCCGGGATGTGGGCGATGCCGGCGATGTAGGATTTCTTGGCATCGGAACTGGTGATGTCTGACCCTTTGGCCATGATCCGGCCTGAGCTGGCCGTTTTCAGGCCGGTCAGCACTTCGGCCAGGGCTTTCTGGCCGTTGCCGGCGACCCCGGCGATGCCGAGGATTTCGCCTTTTTTCAGCTGCAGATCGAAGCTGGCCAGGTCGGACAGCCCGCGGTCGTTGCGCACCGACAGCTGCTGGATGTCGAGAACAATCTCATCCGACATCTGCAGGTTCTTCTGCCACTGCGGGATCTGGTCGTCGCCGATCATCAGCGAGGCGAGTTTGTTTTCGTCAAATTCACCGCGCGGCAAGGTGGCGATACTGTGCCCCTTCTTTAGGATCGTCACCCGGTCGGAGATCTGCATGACCTCG
>CAMYNR010000142.1 GCA_947259715.1 uncultured Desulfuromonadales bacterium | reverse complement strand
CAGACCCTCTCCAGGGGGGCGACCGAGCAGGCCGGTTCGCTGCAGGAGATCAGCGCATCGATGCATCAGATGACCGCCAGTATCCTCCAGAGCGCCGAGAAGGCCACCCGGGCCAACGAGTTCTCCGAACAGGTAAGGCTGGCGGCTGAAAAGGGCAAGGAGCCGATGCGGCAGATGACCGAGGCCATGGCTGAAATCGATGCCTCGGCGCAGAACATTTCCAAAATTATCAAGGTGATCGATGAGATTGCCTTCCAGACCAACCTGCTGGCTCTGAACGCGGCGGTGGAGGCGGCCCGGGCCGGCCAGCACGGCAAGGGGTTCGCGGTGGTGGCCGAAGAGGTTCGCAACCTCGCCGCCCGCAGCGCCAGGGCCGCCCAGGAAACAACCGATCTGATCGAGGGGTCGGTTCAGAAAACGAGCAACGGCAGCCAGATCGCCAATGAAACGGCGCGTGCTCTCGAAGAGATGGTAGAGGGGATCATCCGAGTGACCGGCCTGGTGGAGGGGATAGCCACCGCCAGCAACGAGCAGGCCAAAGGGATTTCCCAGGTGAACCTGGGGCTTTCCCAGATCGACCAGGTCACCCAGCAGAACACCGCCAGCGCCGAAGAGAGCGCCTCGGCCGCCGAGGAGCTCTCCAGCCAGGCTGCCCAGTTGAAGCGGATGCTGCTACAATTTCAAATTGAAACCCAGATAGGGCAGACGCAGGAGGTCGTGGAACAGAAAAATCTAGAATGGGGGTAACAGGGCAATAAGCCCGGGCGGCGAGGTCGAGACTTTTGCCCCTGCCCCAGACTGTTGAGACAAAAAAATAGAGGGTCATCTCCCGGAACAGGTCCGGGGGGTGACCCTTTTTCTTTCCGGTCGGCGATATGCCGAAAAAGCAGCTTAAAGCCTGGCCAAATGACCATAGGAGAGAACCGCCTTTTTTTCTGAAAGCCTGGGGCCTTGAGTCAAAATCCTGTCCTGCCGGTAAGAGGCTCCTGCTCCGATGACCGGAAAGGGGACATCGCGGACTTCTGCCTATCATGGGTTTGCTTGCGCTAAGGCGCTAAAAATTAACAGATATGCTGTTAAAGTACGACGCTTAGCCGTAAAAAGCTTCTCTCGTTATCAGACTTGGTTTGTCTTTTGCAGAAGTTAAGGCTTGATTAATAAAATAGGTTGCATTTGTTTCGGCCCATGGACCGCGCCTCGTCGGTTCCAAAGGTGGAATGGAAGCCTGAGTCCAATATTTCTACCCGGGAGGATATTCCGGACAGTCCAAGGAGGAAAATCATGAAGCACACCGTGGAGAATGCACTGCAAGGGGGGAAGTTCCTGGTTCTGATGGTGATCTGCCTAATGCTGGTCCTGGGGGGGGCGACCGCGTGCTTGGCCGCCGATTCCCTGACCTGCTGGTTTCCGCCGGGATGGAAAGCCAAGGCGGAAAAGGCGCGGACCATCGCCAAGGCGCTTTCCGAGGAGTCGGGGGTGGCCATCAGGCCTCGGATCGCCAAGAGCTACCCGGAGATTTTAAAGGCCTTTGACTCCGATCAGCCCAATCTGGTCTACGTCGGCTCTTTCGTCCAGGCGATCATCCAGGCCCGCAACCTGGGGACGCCCCTGGTGCAGAACATCAACGGAAAAGATCTATACTGCGGTGTTCTGGTGTATCCCAAGGGGGAAAATCCCGAGCAGATCCTGAACAATTCCCCCGACCAGATCGCCTTTGCCCTCGGGGCCTCCTCGGGTGAGTCGAGTGCCAAGGCGGCCACCTCAGGCAAAGCCGCCATGGGGGTCGCCAATCACGGAGCCGCCTGTGGCGCGGTCAAGGCCGGCAAGGCCAGAGCGGCGGTGGTAAAGAACTGGTGGTGGGCAAACAACAAGGATAAATTCGCCACCCTGGAGAGCTACGAGATCCCCGATGTGTCGATCTCCAAGAACCCCGACAATGTTCTCACCGCTTCCCGGGCGGTCCCTGCGGACCTGCAGCAGAGGATCGCCGCAGCCGCTGCGGCGCAAAAAGTCGCTTTTGGTGCTCCGCAGATGGCCCCCTTCGACCGTTCCAGACTCGATTTTTCTCTTGAGCTGATGAAAATAGGAAAAATCGACCCGCTGACCTACACCTGGTAGCCAGGTATCGGGCAGGCGCCTCCTTTCCGGATTATCCATCGGTGAGGAGGGTCTGCCTCCTGCTCGATGAAGTGGAGATTCCGAAATGGGCATCACCAAAAAACTGCTGCTGTTAATCTCGACGACCCTCGCTGTGGCCTTTTGCATCGTGACCCTGGTGACCAGCTTCGGCGTGGTGGAGAACAACAGCCTGATCGTCTCCTCCCTTATTGAGAGGCTCGAGGCCAACAACGACAAATCGGCTGAACT
>CAMYNR010000141.1 GCA_947259715.1 uncultured Desulfuromonadales bacterium | reverse complement strand
ATGCTCGCGAAAGTATCTTTGCCTGTTCTGCCTCAGGCAAAAATGGAGAATCACCCCTGCAGCAACCTGGCCGCCTCTTTGGCGTGATAGGTGATAATCAGGTCCGCGCCGGCGCGCTTCATCCCCAGCAGGGTTTCCAGCATCACCCGGTCGCCATCGATCCAGTCCTTTTCTGCCGCCGCTTTTACCATGCTGTACTCGCCGGACACGTTGTAGGCGACCAGCGGCAGGTCGAAATTATCTTTGAGCTCGCGCAGTACATCCAGATAGGCCAGGGCCGGCTTGACCATCAGGAAATCGGCCGCTTCGGCAACATCCTGATTTGCCTCGCGCAGCGCTTCCAGACGGTTGGCCGGGTCCATCTGGTAGGTACGCCGGTCACCGAAGGCCGGGGTGCTTTCGGCGGCGTCACGGAACGGGCCGTAGTAGGCGCTGGCATACTTGACCGCGTAGCTCATCACCGGAATGTGCTCAAAACCGTTCTCATCGAGGATATCCCGCAGAGCAGCGATGCGGCCGTCCATCATGTCGGAAGGTGCGACGATATCGGCGCCCGCCTGAGCGTGGGAGAGTGCCTCCTTGGCCAGCAGTTCGAGGGTGGAATCGTTGTCGACATCATTGTCCTTGATGAGCCCGCAGTGGCCATGATCGGTGTACTCGCACATGCAGACGTCGGTAATCACCGTCAGCTCGGGGACTGCTTCCTTAATGGCGCGGATGGTCCTCTGGATAATGCCGGTATCGCTGTAGGCATCGCTGCCGACGGAATCTTTTTTCTCAGGAATGCCGAACAGGATCACCGCCGGGATACCAAGTTCGTGAACTTCTTTGGCCTCAGCAACGATATTTTCGATCGACTGCTGATAGATGCCCGGCATCGAAGGGATCTCTTTTTTTATGTTCTCGCCAAAAGCGCTGAACATCGGATAGATCAGGTCTTCGACATGCAAGTGGGTTTCGCGGATCATGCGGCGGATGTTTGCGTTGCGGCGCAGGCGACGACCTCGGTAACTGGGAAAATACATTGAAGGGCTCCTTTATTCTGCCGTAGAGACGATACGTTGTCTCGCTCTGGCGACCAGCAGGTCGCCGCTACGAAGGTTGGCTATTTCTGCTTATAGTAGTCGACCATCGCCGCCACCAAAGCGTCGAGAGTCGCCTGCTCAGGTTCAAGCGCCACTTCGAAATCATGCTTGCGGATGCTGGCCGAGGTCAGCGGACCGATCGAGAAAAATTCAGCCCGCCCCTGCAATTGCTTAAGCTCATCGCCGAGCATTGCCAGCAGATGATCGAAGGTTGAAGAGGAGCTGAAGCAGATCGCATCAAGCTCGCCGGCCGCCAGCAGGTGCCGGATCATATCAGCCTTACCTTGCGGAATCACCGTCCGATAGGCGATCGGCGCGCAGACCTCAGCGCCGGCGCGGGTCAGATCAGTGACAATCAGTTGACGGGCGATCTCTGCATGGGGATAGAGAATCCGTTTCCCCGCCACCCCCTGCGCCAATAATTCTTCAACCACCCCTTCGGCACGATAGTTTTGCGGCACCAGGTCGGGAGCCAGGCCATAAGCCTCAATCGCTTCTGCGGTTTTCGGGCCAACGGCGACGATCTGCACTCCGGCCAGACTGCGCAGGTCAAGCTGGTTTTCCTTAAGCCGCTGAAAAAAAGCGCTCACCGCATTGGCGGACGTGAGCACCAGACTGTCAAACCCTGCCAGCTGCCGCAAGGCATCATCAAAGGGAGCAAGATCTTTTGGTGGGACAATCTCGATGGTCGGGATGCAGATGGTTTCGGCCCCCTGCTGCTGCAGCAACTGCACAAAGCTGGCCGCCTGGGCGCGGGGCCGGGTAATCAGAAAGCGCTTGCCGAACAGCGGCAGGTTATCGTACCAGCGCAGTTCTTCCCGATAGTTGACCACCTCGCCGATGATAATCACAGCGGGTGGTTCCAGACCCTCCCGGGCAACGTCGGCAACGATGCTCTCCAAAGTGCCGACCAGGGTGCGCTGACGCGGCAGGGTCGCCCACTGGACGATCGCCACCGGGGTCTGCGGGTCCCGCCCATGGCGGATCAGCTCTGCGCTGATCGTCTTCAGGTTGGCCATCCCCATGTAGAAAATCAGGGTGCCGAGCCCGGTCGCCAGCTTTTCCCAGTCGAGACTGGAGAGTTTGCGCTCCGGCCGCTCATGGCCGGTCAGCAACGCCAGGCTGGTGGTCACATCCCGGTGGGTGAGCGGAATTCCGGCGTAAGCGGCCGCGGCAAAGCCGGCAGTGACGCCGGGAACCACTTCAAAGGGGATGTTGCGTTCTTTCAAATAGGCAGCCTCTTCGCCACCGCGACCGAAGATGTAAGGGTCACCGCCCTTGAGTCGAACCACCTGAAGGCCGGCGGCGGCTTTTTCCGCCAGCAGGGCATTGGTCTCCTCCTGGGGCAGATGATGGTGGCCGCGCACCTTGCCAACATAGATTTTTTCCGCGTCGGCTCGGGCATGACCAAGCAGCACCGGATTCGCCAGGTAGTCGTAAATCACCACGTCGGCATCGGCCAGGTACTGCTGTCCCTTCAATGTCAACAACCCGGGATCGCCGGGTCCCGCACCGATCAGATAGACTTTGCCAGAGGCCAACCGGTTCAGCCCTCATCCTTGAAGGTTTCGCAGCCGTAGACCTCGTTGAGGATCGGTCCGGCACCTTCTGCCAAGAGCTGCTTGGCCAGGGCCACCCCGGTCGCTTCTGCCTGATCGACATGGCAAGTCACGGTCTTCTTGATCATATGTTTGCCTGCAACATCTGAGACCAGCGCGGTCAGCTCCAGCTGATCGCCGGTCACGGTACCAAAAGCAGCGATCGGCACCTGACAGCCCCCTTCCAGGGTGGAGAGAACGGCGCGCTCGGCCGTGACCGCGATGGCGGTCGGCGGGTGATTGAAGAAGTCGATCAGGGCATTGGTCTGGTCATCGTCGATGCGGCTTTCCAGTCCCAAAGCGCCCTGGCCGATGGCTGGCAGGCAGGTTTTCGGCTCGAAATACTCGCCGATCTGGTCAGCAAAGCCGAGCCGATGCATGCCGGCCGCCGCCAGGATCACCGCATCCAGGTTGTCCTCGGTCAATTTGCTGATACGGGTCTGGACGTTGCCACGGATATCGACCATCTCCAGGTCGGGGCGCATATGCAGCAATTGCGCTTTACGCCGCAGCGAACTGGTGCCGATACGGCCGCCCTGACGGATCTCCAAAAAGCTGCTGACCCCCTCCTTGAGGACCGCGATATCGCGGGGATCTTCCCGCTCGGTGATACAGCGCAGACCGGTTCCCTCAGGAAAGAAGGTCGGCACGTCCTTCATCGAGTGGACGGCGATATCGATCTCATTGCGCAGCATCGCCTCCTGAATCTCCTTGACGAACAGCCCTTTGCCGCCAACCATCGCCAGCGGCACATCAAGAATCTTGTCCCCTTGGGTCTTGATCTTGGTCAGGGTCACTTCCAGCTCGGGATATTTTTTTTCCAGCTCGGACTTGACCCAGTTGGCCTGCCAGAGCGCCAGGGCGCTGGCACGGGTACCGATGCGAAGGGTGCGTTTGGCCATGATGAAAAACTCCTTTTAATTTTCGCCCGAATCGGACGCCTGGGGCGCCTGCTCGGTGGTATCGGACAGATTGAACAGCCTGCGGACGGCGTCGATATAAAAATCGCCGTCGCTGCCGTTTTGCGCTTCCTTGAGAATGTTGGTCGGGTGATGAAGGATTTTATTGACAATGGCGTTGGTCATCGCCTCAACCGCCTTGCGTTCTTTTTTTCCCAGTCCGTTGAGATTGGAGAAGGTTTTTTCCAGTTCGGCCTTGCGCACGCTGTCGAGCTGCTGGCGCAGAGCGACGATGGTCGGCTTGACTTCCAGGGTCGCCATCCAGCGCTGGAACTGGACGATTTCTTCGTTGATAATCGCCTCGGCCTTGGCGGCTTCTTTCTGGCGTTCTTTAAGGTTGGCCTGCACCACCCCCTGCAGGTCATCAACATCATAGAGATAAATCCCGTCGATCTTGTTCGCCAGAGGATCGATATCCCGCGGCACGGCGATATCGATGAGGAACATCGGCTTATGACGGCGCAGTTTGCAGACCTCTTTGAGTTTTTTCGCCTCCAGGACATAGTCGGGCGCCCCGGTCGAGGAGAGCACGATATCGACCCGATGCAGCTGCTCGCGGAAGTTTTCGAAAGAAACCGCGGTGCCGTCAAACTCATCGGCCAGTTTCTCGGCCCGGGCAAAGGTCCGGTTGGTGACCAGCACCTTGGCGACACCATTGTTGACGAAATGACGGGCGGCCAGCTCGCACATCTCTCCGGCACCGATCAGCATGACGGTCTTATCCTCGAGGGTGTCGAAAATCTTCCGCGCCAGTTCCACCGCGGCAAAGGAAACCGAGACGGCGCTTGAAGCGATGGCGGTTTCGGTGCGCACCCGCTTGGCGACGGAAAACGCCTTATGCAGAAAGCGGTTGAGAATCAGGCCAGCGGTCTTGTGCTCACTGGCATAGCCGTAGGCGGTTTTGATCTGGCCAAGGATCTGCGGCTCGCCGATCACCATCGAATCGAGGCTGGCTGAGACGCGCAGCACATGGCGGATCGCTTCCTCACCAGCGTAATCGTAGAGATGCCCTTCCAGATCCGCCGGTTTAAGCTGGTGATAAGCACAGAGAAACTGTTTAAGTTCGGTGATTCCCGCAGCAACATTGCGGCTGGTTGCATAGAGCTCCACCCGGTTGCAGGTGGAAACGATGACCGCCTCGTTGATCGCCGGCAGGGCCAGCATCTGCTCCAGCGGTGCCGCCATTTCCGTCGGTGGGAAGGCGACCTTTTCACGGATTTCTACCGGGGCGGTCTTATGACTCAGCCCCACAACAAGAATATTCATAATTCTTTTCGTCAGGCTCCCGTTAAAAAAGCGCAAAGGCCTCGAATGTATGCTGACCGCCTAACAACAGGTTGACGCCAAGAAAGGTAAACAGCAGGAAAATAAAGCCGATGATCGAGAATATCGCCGCCTTGCGGCCACGCCAACCGACGGTCAGTCGACCATGCAGCAGCGCGGCATAAAGAAACCAGGTGATCAGCGCCCAGGTCTGCTTCGGGTCCCAGCTCCAGTAGCTGCCCCAGACGGTATTGCCCCAGACAGCGCCGCTGATGATCCCCAGGGTCATCAAGGGGAAACCGACACTCAGGCAGGTATAGTTGACTTTGTCCAGGGTATCGAGGGACGGCAGCAGCTGGTAAATACCGGTGAACCGCTTACTCTTCAGCATCCGGTCCTGAATCAGGTACATCAGGCCTGCGCCGAAGGACAGGGCAAAGGCGGCATTGCCGAGAAAGGCAAAGGCGATATGCACCGGAAACAGCCAGCTTTTCAGCATCGGATTAAGCTCCATGACGACATCCGGGCTGAGGGCGCTGCCGACCATCAGCAGCACCGCCAAAGGACTGGCAAAGGCACCCATGACCGCCAGGCGAAAGCGAAGGTCAAGCAAAAGGAACAGCAGCACCAGGCACCAGGCGAAAAAAGAGAGCGATTCATGCAAGCTGGTGACCGGGGTGCCGCCGGCAGTCGAATGGCGCACGGCAAAACTTCCGGCATGCAGCAGAGCACCTGCCACCAGCACCCAGCGACCAACCCGGCCGGCGGCAGGACGCTTGCCGAGCATGCCGACAAAATAAAGGACTGTTGCCCCCAGATAGACCAGCAGGGTCAGGTAAAACAGCAGTGTGATGGCGCTCATGGCTTTCCTTCCGGTAGCTGAATCTGCAACTTGGCCAGCGAATAGTCATCACCAAAAGTGGCTCGCAGCAAATCGTCAACCGCGCCGAACCTGCCCAATTCAAGCAGTGGCAGCAGCTGATCTTGCCAGAAACCACGCAAAACCTGTTGATTATATTTACCCGGCACGGGATCAGTCAACCACTTTCGCCGCACGGCAGCGACGATCTCCAGGCCCACCCCCCAGTTGTCGGTGACCTGTTCGGCCAGTTGGTCACGCACCAGAGCGGCCAGGGCGGGGCTGCGGCCGGCAGTTGAAATGGCCAGACTCAGCTGCCCTCGGCGCAGGAGTGCCGGCAGGACAAAATCCCCGGCAGAAAAACGGTCACTGCAGGCGCAAAGCACTCCCTGCCGGTGAGCATCCTTGAGGATTCTTTGATTGACCTCAGGTGAATCGGTGCAGGCAAAGACGAGGAAAACCCCCTGCAGATCTTCCGGCCGATATTCACGGGCCAGCAGTTCGACAGCGGGGTCAGTGGAACCAACCCGGTCAGCCCTGGGCTCTACGAGCCGGACCCGGGCGCCAGCCTCAAGCAGACCGGCCAGCTTTCGTCGCCCAACCTGTCCCGCGCCGACGATCAGTGCTTGTCGCTGAGCAAGATTCAAAAAGATCGGATAGTTAAATTTCTGTGTGCCCACTGGCATGCAATAACGCCCCGGCTAGACTCCAAACAATTCGGCCTCAACCAATTCACAGAGCAGATGTCCAGCGAACATGGTCAACTCCAGCGAACGCGCCGCCTGCCGGGCCCCCAACGACACGCAGGCCTCGAGGCCATCCTGATAGAGAGGATCAGCTGCTCCCTCAGGGGCGATGAGAACAATCGGCTGCCCTGAGTCGGAGACCGCCTCAATCAGCAGCCGCAGGCCATTATCGGCCTGACCGGTAGCCAAGACCAACAGCAGATGCTGAGCGCTCCCCAGCGCGCGGTAATGGCGCACCAGCAACTGCTCGGCAGCCCCAGGTCGCATGATACCCGCCAGGGTCGGGTCGCTGCCAAGGGCCAGGGCGGGCAATGCTGGACGCTCAAAACCGAGTTGATAGGTAAATTGACTGGCCAGCAGTTGCGCCAACGGCTGAGTTCTGCCACTACCGGCAACCAGCAATTGACCGCCGGCAGCAAAGATCCCCCCCAAACGGCTGGCAATGCGGCTGAGATTCTCGCCTTGTTGACTGAACTGTTGAAGTAATTCAACCGCTTGACTGCTGGCAGCAGCCACTCGCTGATTCATTTGCTACCTCCTGAAAACCGACCCATAAGCGGCTGTTTGCCGAGAGCCTTGCAGCCGGCATAATAAGAGCCCGCTAAAGGACTGTCAAGCAAGCGGGTCAGGGGTGGTTTGCTGCTTGATTTTTTTGGCAGGTCATTTATATTTGAGGGCAATTCCAACTCATGAAATTTATATTCCCCGCCAACCCGAAAAAAGGAGAACCCCATGGCAGGCGACAATGTCGTAGAATTTACCGATGATAATTTTGACGCAGAGGTCCTGCAGTCATCGACTCCGGTCCTGGTTGATTTCTGGGCCACCTGGTGCGCTCCCTGTAAAGCGATTGCACCGGTCATCGATCAGCTCGCAGGCGCCTATGAAGGCAAAGTCAAAATCGGCAAGGTCAATGTAGATGAAAACCCTGCCACTCCCGGCCAATTTGGTGTCCGCGGCATCCCGACGATGATCCTCTTCAAGGATGGCCAGGTTGTTGACCAGTTGGTCGGCGCGGTGCCCAAAAACCAACTGGAGAGCCTGCTGCAAAAGGCCCTTTAAGCAATTCAGCAACTGCAATGCAGGCCCTTGGTCATGGCGCCAGGGCCTGCTTTAATTACTCCTCTATCTGCTCCAGCAATTCCTTGATGCGCGCTTTCTTTTCCCGCGACAGCTTTGCCCGCGGTAATTTCTCCAGGACCTGCTGCTTTGCGTCCCGGGCCAGCTGAATTTGCCTTTCAGCATCCTTGACCTTCTCCCGCGAAGAGTAATCCCAGCTGCGGTAAGCATCGTTTTTGGCCCTGATCGCTCCGTTGTACTGGCTGACCAATTCCTCGGCCTGAGCCAGCAGTTGCTCAGCCTGCCGTTTTTCCCGGGCCTCCTGCAACTCGATCTCCCTGAGTTGCTGCTCGACCTCCCTTTCACTGGCAACCGGCGTCGAAAACCCTGGCACAAAATTCAGATTATCGGTCGCCCGCGGCTTCAACTCCTTGGCCTCAGACTGACATTCTGGAGGCAGGTTGGCCAGGTTATCGGAAAAATGCAGCTGACCATCCTTATCGCGGCAGGAGTAATTTTGCCCTGCCGCAGGCGCTGCCAGCAGCAGGCAAAGAATGAACACTGAGAGCAATCTGGGCATGGCTCACCTCGGACTCAGGTTGCGATTAAAAACGGCGCTGGCTGTCGAGCAGGATCGTCACCGGTCCGTCATTGACCAGTTCGACCTGCATATCGGCTTGAAAACGGCCGCTCTGGACGGCCAGCTGATTTTTCTGCAACTGCTCAACAAAGTAGCGACACAGCGGCTCGGCCTCCTCGGGCCGGGCGGCATTGGTGAAGCCGGGGCGACGCCCCTTGCGACAGTCGGCCAACAGGGTAAACTGCGAGACAACCAACAGCTCTGCGCCGATATCGCTGACCGAAAGGTTCATCTTCCCCTGTGTATCTTCAAAAATCCGCAGCCGGGCAACTTTTTCCACCAGGTAATCGGCAGCCGCCCGGTCATCCTCCTGCTCGACCCCAAGGAGCACCAGCAGGCCCTGGCCGATGGTCGCGATCGGCTCTGAATCGACCCTCACTTCAGCACGGCTGACACGTTGCACAACTGCCCGCATAAGAATATTCTACCTCGTATCGGTCGCTGCGGCCAATTTCCGCAATAACGCCAGATTCTCCAAATCATGACAGTTATCTTCCCCTCCCGGAGTTTCAATGATTTTCGGCAGGGTGCGAAACCGCCTATCGGTCATAAGCAGCGCAAAACCGTCCCGGCCGATCTCTCCCTGACCGACATGCTCATGCCGGTCGACGCGTGCCCCGAGGGGCTTTTTACTGTCGTTCAGGTGAAACAGCGCCAAGCTCTCAAGGCCGAGCAGTCGCTCGATTTCGGCGATGCTGGCGGCATACCCTTCCTGAGTTGCCAGGTCGTAGCCGGCTGCAAAGGCATGACAACTGTCCAGACAGACGGCAAAATTGCCCTGCGGCAGATGGGAAAAAATTTCAGCGAGATCGGCGAACTGCGCACCGAGGCAGCTTCCCTGACCGGCCGTGTTTTCCACCAGGATACGGACATTTTCGGGCGCTTCGGCCAAAATACTGCGGAAACTTTCGACCAAAGTCCTAAGCCCCGCATCCCGGCCTTGCCCCATGTGTGCCCCTGGATGCATCACCAGGTCGCAGATGCCTAATTGGGAGCAACGCTGTAGCTCATCAAGGAAGGTGAGGATCGATTTCCTTCGCAGCTCCGGATCGGGGCTGGCCAGATTAATCAGATAGCTGTCATGGCTGGCAACGTATTTGATCGAACTTTCGCTCCGGGCAGCGCGAAAGGCGCGGATCGTTGCGGCAGACAAAGGCTTGGCCTGCCAGCGGCTGGCGTTGCGGGTGAAAATCTGGATCGCCGTAGCACCGATCGCCTCGCCGCGGGCAAACGCTTTCTCCACCCCGCCGGCGATAGAGACATGAGCACCGAGCAGCAAATCCTGGCCTGAACTCTCTATTTTCTCCATCAGGCGAGCCCTTGCCAACAACGCAACAAAGGACCAATTTCCGCTGGACGGGCCAGATGGGCGTCGACAAAAGAATGCTGCTTTTGCCGCGCTTCGGGAGGGCCAACCAGAACAGTTTTCATGCCGAACTTTTTAGCGGTTTGCAAATTCTGCGGCTGATCCTCAACCATCACGCAAGCCTCCCCTGCCAACCTCAATTTGTCCAGCACCCCCCGATAGGGGTCTGGGTTCGGCTTGGGTTGATAATTGGCAATGCGGATATCGAAGACATCGACAAACAGGCCTTCCAAACCCAGGGCCTTGACGACCCGCTCAACGTGGCAGAGGGAACCGTTGGTAAAGACATAGGAAGGAATTTCCAGCTCTTCGATGCAGGCCCGCAGGGCCACATCTGGCGCCAGACGACTGCCGACATCGACGGCATGCACATAATCAAGGTAATCCTCGGGATTGATGCCATGGTGGCGAATCAGCCCCTGCAGGGTGGCGCCGTAATCCTGCCAATAACGACGGCGCAAACCATCCACCTGCTGCGGATCGATGGCGACCACCTCTTCCATGTAGCGGTTGATCCGCACATCGATCAAGGAAAAGAGATCCCGCTCCGGCGGATAGAGGGTGTTATCCAGATCAAAAAGAATGGCTTGCATCGGTTTATATCCCATCATTTCGGGTTGAATTCGCCAGTGAAGACCTCGACCGCCGGACCGGTCATCAGCACCGGGCCAGCTTCAAGCCACTCCAACTCCAAATCCCCGCCGCGCAGATGGTTGACGATCTTGCGTTCGCCTCGACCGGTCAGGACTCCGGCAACGGCAACCGCAGAGGCGCCAGTACCGCAGGCCAGGGTTTCACCGGCGCCACGCTCCCAGGTCCGCTGGATGACCTCCCTCGGGCTGACAATCTGGACAAATTCGACATTGATCCGCTGCGGAAACCAGGGATGATTCTCAATCAGCGGACCGACCTCGGCCAGCGGAAAACATTCGACGTCCTCAACATAAATCACGCAGTGGGGGTTGCCCATGGAAACGCAGGTGATGGCGTAGTCCTGTCCGCCAGCATCGAGGGGCGCGGAAATCACCTGTGCACCCGCCGGACCGACCATCGGCAGCTCTGCGCGGGTCAGCCCGGGGGTCCCCATATTCACCCGCACCCGCTCGACCCGGCCGGACTTTCCGGTGAACAGTTCCAGTGGCAAAATACCGTTGCCGGTCTCAATCCTCAGCCGCAATCGATCAACCAGGCCATGATCATAGGCATATTTGGCGACACAGCGGATGCCATTGCCACACATCTCCGCCTCACTGCCATCGGCATTAAACATCCGCATCCGCAGGTCGGCCTGCTCGGAGGGCAGAATCAGGATCAGGCCGTCAGAGCCGATACCGAAATGCCGATCACTGACCTGGACGGCCAAATTGGCAGGATCTTCAACCTGCTCGACAATTCCGTTGATATAAACATAATCGTTGCCCGCTCCATGCATTTTGGTAAATTTCATAAATGCCCTCTTGGCCGTTTTTTTAACCTTTACT
>CAMYNR010000140.1 GCA_947259715.1 uncultured Desulfuromonadales bacterium | reverse complement strand
GTGCCACGCCCCGGCTTGACCAGCTTGCCGACCTTGATTTTGCGCGGAAAACCATCCTGCTCGCGCAACCGATCCCGCTCGAGCAGGTCATCGATGCTGCGGATGCTGCTGTGCAGCGGCCCGTTATCGCCATTCATCTCCTGCAGCATGGCAAAATCATTAAAGCTGTAGATATCTGCCAACGGCGGCAGCCAGCGATCACTGCGCGGATCGGCGATCAGGTGCAGACGCCCGTCCGCCAGTTCGTCCTGGACACTCTGGTTAGCGCTCAGGCGACCTTCCTGCTGCAGCTGCTGATAGAATGCCTCTTTTCGCTGACGACTCATAGTACCCCGCTAACCTTCGTCGTCCTGGGTGCAGAAATATTCGATGGTCTTCTGCGCGCAGGTGCGACAATAACCGAGCTGGCCCAGCATGGTGTCGATCATCCGGTCGTAGAGTTTCTGATTCTCTTCGTTGGTCCGGTTGGCCAGGGCCCCGACCAGCGAACCGGCTCCGGCGATGTCACTCTTCAAGCGTACATCAGTGACCGCCTTGACCAGCTCCAGGTTGTCCATGAAGTCGTAGCCGGAATCGACCGATATTTTCTGCCCGTAAATCTTGCGGATCGAGGTGCGGAAGGTCTCACGCTGCTCCTCGGTCTTCAGCCCCAGGCGCTCTTCAACGCTCTGAATGAAGCGTTGATCGATCTTCAACGCCCGCAGCTCGCCGGTCTGCGGATCGCGATACTTCCACATCTTGTCCGGCCCCAGGTTCTCGGCATCGATGCCGATGATCATATTGACGTAGTTCATCACATCCTTGCGGATCGCCTGAGGTTCATCCATATAGGCATTGAACATCTCGGTCATGATCCGCTCGCGGTAGAGCCCCTTGGCCATTTTCAGATCATCGAGATATTTGGCACGATCATTATTGTCCGAGACATAATCGAGGATCACCCGTTCGACGGCATGAAAAATATCATAGGCGAACATGCATTGCCCTTCGTTGGTCTCCGTACTCTCGACCAGCAGCTGCACCGCCCGCCCCAGGTTGCGGTGGCCAAGCCCCTTCTGCCCGAAACGCTTAGTGATGTCCGGCTCCTGATTGAGGATATCGATCACCTCGGCCAGGGTCTTGATGCTCTTTTCCCCCGCCACCTCGCCAGCGGCCAGCTTCATCGTCTCGATCGGCGTCAGCTTCTCGCTGCGCGGCAGCCGGGTCAGCACCACCGCGACGCTGGCGGCGTAGTTGAGGTTGGGGTCCTGATGCAGATCCTGGCCGGTCAGGGTGGTCTTGGTTTCGCTGCCGATGGCGTAATCGGTCAGGTCGGCCTGCATCCGATAGTTGGTGTTGTGCGAGAAGTAGCAGATCCGGCAGCGGTCGATGATTGGCGCTTCCTCTTTCTCGGCGAGAAAACGATTGAATTCAGCGTTGTTGCTGGTGGCGACGATCAGGGTGTCGATGGGCCACTTGTAGCCGTCCATCTCGATCAGACGGTTCTGGATCACCCCCAGATAAACCTGCACCAGATCCTTCTTGTTCTTGTAGATCTCATCCGAGAAGTGAATACCGCCACCGGCCACCCGGGCCAGGGCGCCGCGGCGCAGATCAAAGCGATAAGGGTTGTTGGTATCAGTAATATGCAGCAGCCGCTGGATCGACTCCTCGCCGAGCAGATCGACGGCGCTGGAGGTGATTTTATCCTTGGCTGCGTACTTGCCGGTGACCGTGCCCAGGGATTCGGTCAGCGGCACCGGGATAATTTCTATATGCTTAAGCAGATCCTCGATTTTTCCGCCGGTGTAGCCACGCAGTTCATCCAGCATATAGGTGCTGCAGGCCCCCATCGGCCGGTAATTTTCATAGAATTCTTCGATCTCCTTTTCGGAGAATCCATAGGTCTTGGCCAGCAGCTGCTGACTTTCCGTTTTGGTTTCTCCCAGGTTCATCGCCAGGATCATCGGATCTTCATAGGTCTGTGATTCGATCACAGAAATCTTGCCGTAACTGCCAAGTTGATCCATGCCGGTATAGCGGAAAGTATATTTGCGGTTTTCCGGGACCGAGAGAAAATCACGATATTTGGCGCAGAGATATTCGACGAAAAAGGTCTTGCCGTTGCCCGGCTCGCCAACCAGCACATAGGCCATCTCTTTGGACGAGCCACCCTCGGCGGCATCCTTGACGAACGAGACAAAGCTGTTGATTTCATCGTACATGCCGATAGCGTGCTTGCCACCGGTACGAAAAATTTCAAAATCGTAGGTCGACCGACCATTGACCACCACCTTGTTGATCGGCTGGGCCAGAATCATCCGCGCCACCCCCTGAAAGGCGTTTTCAAAGCGGCGCTTGCCCTGCTTGACCGCCTGCAGATGAGCTTTAAGTGATAAGTCGGTTTTGCTGGTCCTCGTCTGTGCCATCATCAACCCTCCCATGGGTAATTTTCTGAATCTTTCGAGCTGCTTACAAATTATAACGGGTATTTCATTTTTTTTCGTATACCGGAAAAAAATGTGGCAGATTTTGTTTTTCAGGCCGCGGTTGTCAGCACCTGCGGGCGCTCTCCAGGCTGCAGAAACCAAGCTCGATGAAAATCTGTGCTAAGCTAAAAGACTGTGGAAAATCTGGGCCGATCAGACGATTTTGCAGTCGATCCATGATGAGTCTGACAGCCTCCTGGGCTGAAATTTGAGAGCGGCAAATGGCGCCAGTAAATATTCAACTTTATCGCTGGGCAGGAGCCTGGGGACCATTCAAGATTAAAATCCCCTGTGGTGAATGTTCCTTGACCCGCGATGTCCTCGAAGACACCTTCAGTCATGAACTGGAAGGAATTCCGGTCAAGCTGGAAATCAAGGACTGGCTGAGCTTCTGGTGGGAGCCGCTGCGGCGCGGCGGCTGGCATGCGCCGATCGTCCTGGTGGAAGGTCAGCTGATCAGCCAGGGGGAGGCGCTCAACCGCGGGCTGCTGACCCAGGCGGTAATCGCCGCCCACGCCGGCCGCACGCCGATAACCGGCAACCACCTGTTCGGAAAACAGAGCTGCCCGCACTGTCAGCGGGCCAAAGGCTACCTGGAGCACGCGGGCATCGAATTCCGTTATCATGATGTCGTCAAAGGAGAGCGGGCGCTCTACGAAATGCTCGCCCGGGTCAAGCCGCTGGTCGGCCCGAAAACACCGATCACCGTGCCGCAGATCTGGCTGGACGGCAAGTATATCGGCGGGGCAGACCAGCTGCAGCAGCAGATCAAGGAAAAGGTCGAACCCAATTTCGAGAGAGGACAGTGTTCACTTTCTCCAAAAAGAGGCAAAAATTGAACATTTTAAATCCCTATCTTGGCTTCGTCTCGGTCAGCCTGCTGGTGGCTTTGTCGCCGGGGCCAAGCTGGGTCTATTCGATTTCAACCACCCTTGGTCATGGCCGCAAAGCAGGCATGATCGGCAACCTCGGCAACTCCACCGGCATCCTCTGCCATGCTTTGGCGGTCGCCCTGGGGCTGGCCGCCTTACTGCAATATTCGACTGCCGCCTTTCAAACCCTGAAATTTTTCGGCGTCGCCTATCTGGTCTATCTGGCCCTGCAGACCCTGCGCGGCCAGGCCGGCCTGCGGATCGAGCCGAGGGGCGGCCGAACCTCCCTGACGCGGATCTTCCGTAATGGAGCCCTGGTCAGTATTTTCAATCCCAAAATATCCCTGTTGATGCTCGCCCTGCTGCCGCAGTTCGTCACTCCCACCGGCCCCAGGCCGCAGTTACAGATTGCCCTGATGGGTGCCACCCATGCGCTGGTTGCCGCCCTTGTCCACACCCATGTGGTGTTTTTCTCCGCCGCCATCGCCAGTCGCATGCGCCGCTCCAATCGACTGCAAAAGGCCTTGCGCTGGATCAGCGGCTCGCTGTTTCTCGCCTTCGGCATCCGCCTGGCCTTGAGTGAACAGCGCTAAGAGGGGTAGTAATCTATTTGCCCTTCTTCGTCTTTAAGCTTAAGATGCTGTTTTATTTTCTTCGATAAGCATTAACCTCAGCCCAAACTCTTTGCAATTCATTGTCTGTCAGAGGAGAAAACCTTGGTTCCCCATCGCTATCGTATCCACCTGATTCTGATCTGTGTCGTTCTGGTGATTCTGTTTCTGCCCCACGTCAGCGATCCGCCGGAGCCCGAGGTGGCGGAGCAGGCCAGCGCCTCGGCAAAAACTTTTCTCGCCCAGGTCGATACCGGCGAATACGCGCAGAGCTGGGAACTGTTGGCGGAAATCACCAAAAACCAGATCTCCCAGCAGGACTGGGTACAGCAGCTGGAAAAGCTTTACGCGAAAGCCGGTCCACTGGAGCAGCGCCAGCAGAAAGAGATCAGCTACGGCAATGCGCCGGCCGAAGATCCGGACGGCAAATACCTGATCATCACCTATGATTCCAAGTTTGAGCGCTCCGAGCAGGTCGCCGAGACCACTACGCTAACCCTCGATAAGGATGACCGCTGGCGAGTCGCCGGTTACCACATCAACCAGTAAAAGCAGCACTGCAAGCCGGGCCAGCCAAGGCAGAGGAGTAAATGATGAGCAATCAGCAGCTGAACTTCGATGACTGCCAGTGCCAGGCACGGAAAAATGCGCCGATCGAGCTGGTGATCAAGCCACGCGAACGCGACCTGGGCGGCTTCAGTGTCAGGCGCTCGCTGCCCTCAAGTGAGCAGCAAATGATCGGGCCCTTTATCTTTTTCGACCACCTTGGCCCGGCAGAGTTTGCCCCAGGCGAAGGGATTGATGTGCGCCCGCATCCCCACATCAATCTGGCCACAGTCACCTATCTGTTCGAGGGTGAAATCCTCCATCGCGACAGTCTTGGCAGCGTACAATCGATCCAGCCCGGAGCGATCAACTGGATGACCGCCGGCCGTGGCATCGTCCATTCTGAACGCACCCCGCCGCAGATACGCCAGACCGGCCACCGGGTCCATGCCCTGCAGCTCTGGGTGGCACTGCCGGAAGGACAGGAAGAGGTCGCGCCGGAGTTTAGCCACTACCCGGCTGACAGCCTGCCGGAACAGAACCTCGATGGGGTCCGCCTGCGGGTGCTGGTCGGCACCGCCTATGGGCTGCAGTCGCCGGTTGCGACCCTGGCCGAAACTCTCTATGTCGTCGTCGAGCTGCCGGCCGGTAAACGCCTGCGGTTACCGGATAACGTCCAAGAACGTGGGGTATATCTGATCTCCGGTGCCGCCAGGGCCGGCGCCACTCCACTTGAGCAACACGGCATGCATGTCTGCAGGCGCGCAACACAGATCGAGATCTGCGCCGAGCAAGACAGCCATCTGGTGCTTATAGGCGGCGAACCGCTCGGTCAGCGTCAGATTTGGTGGAATTTCGTCTCCAGCCGCTCCGAGCGGATCGAACAGGCCAAGGCCGACTGGCAGGCCAAACGCTTCGCCGCGGTGCCGGATGAAAGCGAATTTATTCCCCTGCCGAAAACCTGAGGCCAGGGTCCCACGGAGCTCAACAGTGCGCGTACTTCTTTTGATCCTGCTCAACCTTTGGCTGATTCCGGTCACTGCTCTATCTGCCGAGCCGACTGGCAACATCAAAGTCACCATCAGCGGGTTACAGTCAACGGCGGAAAGTCAGCTGCGGGTCGCCCTGTTTCGGGGCGATCAAGGCTGGCCCAAGTTTGAGCGAGCACTGCTGCTGCAGCATCTCCCGGTGACCAGCCAGCAACTCAGCCTCAGCTTCAGCGAACTGCCCTATGCCGAAAACTATGCCATCCTGGTCCATCATGACCAGAACGGCAACGGCAAGTTCGACATGCGCTGGTTCCCCTATCCCCGCCCGAAAGAAGGGGTCGGCGTTTCCAACAACTCCAAGAGCTTCGGCTCGCCCGCCTTTTCCAAAGCCCGCTTCCACCTCGACCACCCTGACATCGAACTGTCTATTTCGGTCAGCTATTAGCCTGTCGATTCGATATTTAAAAATCATTATTTGACACAAATTAAAAATTATTATAAATTATGCTCAGCTGAGACTCTTCTCTGTGACTTCGCGACCAAAATCTTTCTTTGGGCAAGGACCGGTATTTTTTTCAAAAGAGGATAAATGCAAGCGGTTGCTAACAAAATTGTCATCGACCTGTCCCCCGGGAGCGACCTGCGAGAGATCGACCTGATCGGCGCCGACCTGCGTGGGGTCGAGCTTAGCGGCAGGGATCTGAGCGGGGCTCAACTGTTTAAGGCCGACCTGCGTGGCGCGAACCTGAAGGACGCCAATTTACAGGGTGCTGAGCTCTCCGGTGCCAACCTCACCGGGACGATTCTCGATGGCGCCGATTGTCGCGGCGCTGGCTTCGGCGGGGCGCGACTCTGCCAGGCCAGCCTGTTCCGTGCCAACCTGGAGAACACGACTCTCACCCAAGCTGACCTCAGCGACGCCAACCTGCATTGTGCCAACCTTAATCACAGCAGACTGCGCGAGGCCGAGCTGAGTATGGCCGACCTGTCCGAGGCCGACTTACGTTACGCCGACCTGTCCCTGGCCACAGTCAAGCACACCAACTTCACCAATTCAGACCTTCGCCATGCGCGCCTGAGAATGCTTCGGCAGTTTAAAAGCGCCAACTGGATCGGTGTGGATATCCGCGATATCAATTTTGCCGGCGCCTATCTGATGCGCCGCGAGATCATCGACCAGAACTTCATCAAGGAATTTCGTTCCTACAACTGGCTGAGCCGTATCCTCTACTACCCCTGGTGGCTGACCTGCGACTGCGGCCGCAGCATGTTGCGCTGGTGCTGCTGCATCGGCGTGCAGCTGCTGCTGTTCGCCTATCTCTATACTTTGGTGGGAATCGACTTCGGCCAATACAAGACCGGTCTGTCACCCCTCTATTTCAGCGTTGTGACCATGACCACCCTCGGCTACGGTGATGTGATGCCGCAAACCATGGCAGGTCAGCTGCTGACCATGCTTGAGGTGTCCTCCGGTTACATCATGCTCGGCGGTCTCCTGTCGATCTTTTCCAACAAACTCGCCCGCCGTGGGGAATAAACAGATGTTCAAATTTGGTAAAAAGAAGGCATCGACAGCAGATCCGCTGGATCAATTTGAAGTTCCCAGCTTCCCGGCAGCCATTCTCAACCTGCTCAGCAAATTGCGCGATCCAGAAACCTCTATCAACGAGCTGGCCGCCGATCTGGAGGTTGATCCCGGGTTGCATGTGCGGGTCCTAAAGATGGTTAACTCTGCCGCTTTCGGCCTGTCCCACAAGGTCAGCAATATTCACCACGCAGTTAACCTGCTCGGCCGCTCACGACTCGAATCGCTGGTGCTTTCGGTCGCGGTCAAAGACACTCTGGACAGTCAATCACCCCTGCCCTGGCTGGACATGCAGCAGTTCTGGGCAACCGCCGCACGCCGCGCGACAGTCGCCCGGCAAGTTGCCAACCGTCTGGAACCGAATCAACAAGCGGATGTCTTTACCATCAGCCTGCTCCAGGATATCGGCATTCCGCTGCTGGCCAGACAGCAGCCGACCCAATATGCTGAGCTCTATCAACGCTGGCTTGAAGATGAGAACCTGGAGCTGATCGAGCTGGAGCAGCAGCACTGCAATACGAATCACACCATCCTCGGCGGCCGAATGGCTAAAAGCTGGGGGTTTCCAGACCCACTGGTGCAGGCAATCTGCAACCATCACCAGGCTGCGCCCCTTGAAATTCCGCTGGCGGTCGCCATCTCAGCGTTGATCCGTGGCAACCCCGAGTTGGATTCCTGCAGCAACCTGGCCAGCAAAGGCGCTCAACGCTTTGACTGTGATCCTGAACAGTTGCTCGAACTGCTCGATAGCGCCCTGACGGCAGAGAATGACCTCTGCGCCGCCCTGCAATAATCATTTTCTTGCCCCCGGACCTCCAGCCCCGGTAACGACTTTTTCTGTCCCTTTACCCCTCCTCAAATACTCCCGGCAGTCGTCTGTCGACCAGGAAATTTAGACTTACGCTTATGAGATGTGTATAATTCCTGCCAGAAACGAGCAATCCTTGCTGCAGACTATTCTGAGCCCATTGACTGCCTCACGGGGCTGCATAACCGCTGCTAGAGTCCATGACCAAGACCAACAAACAAGCCACCCGCCCCAGCAAAGCGGCAGATCTATCGGCTGAATCCACAGCGCAGCGGCCGCGCTGCCCCTCGGGTGAGGCGGATTGCGTACTGTTTGCTGAACTTCTGGAGCTGCGCGCAGCCATTGCTGAGCTGTCGAACCAGGTGCGCACCGACCCATTGACCGGCCTGGCCAATTATCGCCACTTCACCAATGCCCTTGAACAGGAGATGGAACGCACCAGGCGCACCGAGCAGCCCACCTGCCTGATCATGCTGGATATCGATCATTTCAAAAAAGTCAACGATGACTGGGGTCATGAAGTCGGTAACCAGGCGCTGATTCAGATCGCCGAGCTGATGCAGCAGACCGTGCGCAAGCTGGATATCCCCTGCCGTTATGGCGGCGAGGAGTTCGCGATTATTCTGCCCAACACCCTGCTCGCCGCCAGCATCCCGGTCGCTGAGCGGCTGCGCCAGACAATCGCCGAAACACCCTTGCAACTCGATGATCGCCAGCTGCACCTTACCGCCAGCCTCGGGATCGATACCTTTACCGGGGGGCATGAGGCGACGGTCGAAGAACTTGTCCAGCGCGCCGATCATTATCTATATCAGGCCAAACAGGAAGGCCGAAACCTGGTCCGGCATGCCAGTCTGCCGACCGTTGAGATTGTCAGCCGCGCTGAGAAGGACGCCCTTTTCCAGCTCTTTGGCGGCAATCAGGACTCTGCCGAGCCATAAATGAAAAGTTCCCCCAACGGAGGCGACCGATGCGAAGAGCTGCTTTAATCCTCACTCTCTGCCTGCTTTGCTCTCTCACCGCGACTGTTTCTTTCAGTGAAGAGCAGATGCCAGCGGAAAAACAAGCAACCCTGGCTGCCCTGGAATTTTTGCAGCAGGTTGACCGCGGCGAATACCAGAAGTGCTGGCAGGACAGCTCCGAATACTTCCGGCGACAGATCGACCGTCACCAATGGACCCAGGAAATTGCCCACCTGCGACCCAATTTTGGCGAGAATCAGCAACGTCAATTGCAGATGAGCAAACCGATCAAAGGTTCAGAGGAGACCGATAACCGGCCGATGCTGTTCCTCATCTTCCGGTCGACCTTTGAAAACAAAACCGCCATCGAAATGGTCACCCTGGTCAAAGACCCGGACAATCAATGGCGGGTTGGCGGCTACTCGTTACAATAACAAGGCTTCTGTTCCTTATGGAGAAATGCCGATGAAAATAGTTGTGCTCGACGGACATACCCTGAATCCCGGGGATCTCGACTGGAACCCGCTGGAAGAGCTTGGCGATTGCTCCATCTACGCCCGCACGGCGCCGCAACAGGTTGCCGAACGGGCCGCCGGGGCGGAAATTGTCCTGACCAACAAAGCCCCGCTCAGCGCCGAGACCATCGCTGCCTTGCCCGAGCTGAAATATATCGGGGTCCTTGCCACCGGCTACAATGTGGTCGATCTCGACGCCGCCGTCGCCAATAATATCGTCGTCACCAATGTTCCCGGCTACAGCACCGCTTCGGTCTGCCAGATGGTTTTCGCCCTGCTGCTGGAGATGACCCAGCAGGTCGGTCACCACGCCAGACTGGTCAGAGAAGGGGAATGGAGCCGCTGTGTCGATTTCAGCTTTCACGACCGGCCGCTCTGCGAGCTGTCCGGTAAAACCATGGGTCTGGTGGGCTTCGGCCAGATCGGCCAGCAGGTCGCCCAGGTCGCCCAGGCCTTCGGCATGCAGGTGCTGGTCAGCACCGCCCATCCGGAAAAATATTCGGAGGCTGCCGGGGTCAAATTTGTCGATACCGATCAGCTGTTTTCCGAAAGCCACGTCATCAGCCTCAACTGTCCGCTGACCGAAGAGACCCGGCAGCTGGTCAACACCGCGCGCCTGGCGCGGGTCAAGCAGGGCGCCCTGTTGATCAACACCGGTCGCGGCCAGCTGATCGACGAAGCGGCGGTTGCCGAAGCCCTGGAGGCCGGCTACCTGGGTGGCTTTGGCGCCGATGTCCTCTCCAGCGAACCGCCGGCCGAAGACAACCCGCTGCTCAGCGCGCCCAACTGCTTTATCACCCCGCACATCGCCTGGGCCACCAGCGAAGCCCGCCAGCGCCTGCTCGATATGGCGATCACCAACCTCGAGGCTTTTCTGCAAGGAGCGCCCCTGAACCGGGTCGTCTGATGAGTTGGCAAGCGATCCTTCAGCAGCTCGCCGCCGGCCAGCAGCAGTTGGACCGGCAGACCCAGGAAGAGTGCGCCAGAGTCCGCAACAACGAACGGGTCGGTATCTTCTGCCGTAGTGGCTGCAGCAACTGCTGCAGCCTGACCGTCAACTGCAGCTTTGCCGAAGTGCTCCCACTGGCTGGGCTCATAAACTCGGAACAGCGCGCATCGCTGGACAAGAAAATTGAAAAACTTAGAGAGATCAGTCAGCAAGCCAGCGATCTGAAAGATTTCCTCCGCCGGTTTCGTGAGCAGCTCGGCGGCTGCCCACTGCTGACTGCCGACGGCAGTTGCGGCCTCTATTCGCAGCGCCCCTACAGCTGCCGGGCGCTGCTTTCGACCCGCAACAGCAATTGGTGCGCTGTCGATTTCGCCAGCCTGCATCCGCTGGAAAAGCAGGCCTTCCTCAGCAGCCTCGATCCGGAGTTGGTCGCCTTTCCCACTCACTATCTGGCCGCCCCCCAGGAAATCGCCCTGGAGTTGGAAGCACTGCTGCTACTGGCGATGCGCGAGCAGTTCGGGGTGGCCTTAGCTGGCAATTTTCTCTACCAAATCTGGCTGGAGCTTGAGCATCGGCTCAGTGAGATCATCCCCCAGGGCTTCGCCGCCACCCGCAACTACCTTGAGCAGAATCAGCTCGACCTGCCATTTCTGCTGCAGCTGCAGGGGGAAGCAAAAGAGGCCTGACCGAAATTTCCGGTCAGGCCTCTTTTGGTGGTCGCTAGCGGCAGAATAGCGAAGCTAAAATGCCGGGTTGTGGGCCGTGGTCGCGTTGTGATTGACGG